>CAYTMB010000108.1:0-7422 GCA_964438465.1 uncultured Rhodovulum sp.
CGAGGCCGCCGCCGACGCCGAGGCGAAGATCCAGGCCCTGATCGACGGCATGTGATCGCCCGGCGCGACAAGACGCGCCCGGGCCCCCCGCGGGGCCGGGCGCCTTCCCGGAAGGCTGCGAGATGACGATCGACACAGGGGCCGCGCGCGCGGCCGCCGCGGAAATGTCGCCGCGCGCGCGCCGGCGCGGCCTGTTCGGGCGCATCGCCGACCACGCCGGCGACTATCTCTACATCGCGCCGGCGCTGGTGGTGATGCTGATCGTGATCGCCTATCCGATCTACTACACCATCGAGCTGTCGTTCTTCAGAACCCCGCCCAGCCTCGCGATGGCCGACAGGATCTTCGTCGGCCTCGAGAACTACCGCACCATCCTCGCCAGCCGCACCTTCCACGAGACCACCTGGAACACCGCGGTCTGGACGGTCTGGTCGACCTTCTTCGCGGTCGTGCTCGGCTTCGGCGCGGCGCTGGTGCTGAACCGCGAGTTCATCGGCCGCGGCTTCCTGCGCGGGGTGCTGCTGGTGCCCTTCGTGATCAGCGCCGTCGCCGCCTCCTACATCTGGCGCTGGATCTACCACAGCGACTTCGGCGTGCTCGGCGCCGCGCTGATCCAGCTCGGGCTGACCGACGAGAAGCTGAACCTGCTCGACAATGTCGACCGGGTGCTGCCGGCGCTGATCGTGGTCAATGTCTGGAAGGAGTTCCCCTTCGCGATGATCATGATCCTCGCCGGCCTGCAGACCGTGCCCGACCAGCTGCTGCGCGCCGCGCGCATCGACGGCGCCGGGACGATCCAGCGCTTCCGCCACGTCACGCTGCCGCATCTGAAGGGCGTGCTGATCGTCACCGTGCTGCTGCTGTTCGTGGCGAACCTCAACCACTTCACCATTCCCTGGATCATGACCGGCGGCGGGCCGGCGGGCGCCAGCGAGATCTGGGTCACCCAGATCTACCAGATCGCCTTCGGGCGGATCCGCTTCGGGCTCGCCTCGGCCTATTCGGTGATCCTGTTCATCGCGATGGTGATCCTCGGCTATTTCTATGTGCGCGCCCTGACCGCCAAGGACGACAGGAGGCGGGCGTGACCGGGCGCAGCGGCCTCGACCGCTGGACCATGCTCGCCTGGGTGTTCATGGCGGGGCTGCTGTTCTTCGCGGTCACGCCGATGGTCTGGATGCTGATCACCTCGCTGAAGAGCCAGTTCGCGGCGATCCAGTATCCGCCGGAATGGCTGCCGCGGAACCCGACCCTCGAGCAGTACGAGATCCTGCTCGACCCCAACGGCGCGATCGGGGCGCAGTTCCTGCGCTACATGCTCAACAGCCTGTGGGTCTCGACCGCCTCGACCGTGCTCGGGGTGCTGGTGGCGGTGCCGGCGGCCTACGCCTTCTCGCGCTTCCGCTTTCCCGGGCGCAACGCGCTGTTCTTCTCGGTGCTGTTTCGCAACATGTTCCCGGCGGTGGTGTTCCTGATGCCGCTGTTCATCATGATGCGCTGGATGGGGCTGGTGAACACCCACGGCTCGCTGATCATCACCTATCTCACCTTCGGCCTGCCGCTGTCGATCTGGCTGCTGAAGGGGTTCTACGACAACATCCCGGTCGAGCTGGAGCAGGCCGCGCGCATCGACGGCTGCACCCGGTTCCAGGCGTTCTATCTGGTGATCATGCCGCTCTCGACGCCCGGGATCATCGCCACCGCGATCTACGCCTTCATCACCGCCTGGAACGAATACGTCTATGCGCTGACCTTCCTCAACGACGACGCCAAGCTGACCCTGCCGGTCGGGCTGCAGCGGTTCTTCGCCGAATACGCCACCAACTGGCCGGGGCTGATGGCCGCCGCCTTCATCATGAGCGTGCCGGTGGTGGTGATGTTCCTCGTGCTGCAGAAATACTTCGTCCGGGCGCTGACCGAAGGCGCGGTGAAGGCGTGATACAGGGCCGGAAAAAGCGGGCGAAAATCGCCCTCTCCATTTTACCGGAGCAAAATCATACAGTTAGTTGGTGTATCATCATGATACGCTTGCCCCGCCGGAGATCCGATGGCCGAGATTGAGCTGCGCGACCTCGTCAAGACCTACGGCGCCTTCGAGGCCGTCAAGAGCGTCACCCTGACCGTCGCCGACGGCGAGTTCGTCGCCCTCGTCGGCCCCTCCGGCTGCGGCAAGACCACCACCCTCAACCTGATCGCCGGCCTGCTCGACGCCACCGGCGGCGACATCCTGATCGGCGGCCGCCGGGTCAACGACCTCGACCCCAAGGACCGCGACATCGCGATGGTCTTCCAGAACTACGCGCTCTACCCCAACAAGACCGTGCACGAGAACCTCGGCTTCCCGCTGCGGATGCGCAAGCTCGCCCGCCGCGAGATCGACGTGAAGGTGCGCGAGGCGGCGCGCCTGCTCGACATCACCCACCTGCTCGACCGCCGCCCGCGCGAGCTCTCCGGCGGCCAGCAGCAGCGCGTGGCGCTCGGCCGGGCGCTGGTGCGCGACCCGCAGGTCTTCCTGATGGACGAGCCGCTCTCCAACCTCGACGCCAAGCTCCGGGTGCAGATGCGCGCCGAGCTCAAGCGCTTCCACACCGACCTCAGCGCCACGGTGGTCTACGTCACCCACGACCAGCTCGAGGCGATGACCATGGCCGACCGCATCGCGGTGATGCAGGGCGGCGCGCTGCAGCAGTACGACACCCCGGAGCGGGTGTTCGAGGAGCCGGCCAACACCTTCGTCGCCGGCTTCGTCGGCAGCCCGGCGATGAACCTGCTCGACGCCCGGCTCGACCGCGCCGACGCCGGCGCCGCGATCATCGCCGGCCAGGGCTGGACGCTCGCGCTCAACCCCGTCAACAGCCGCCGCGCGCTGGCCGCCACCGGGCCGGACATCGTGCTCGGCGCCCGGCACAGCACGCTGATCCTGCATGTCGAGGATGCGCCGAACCGGGTGCCCGGGCGGATCTACACCGTCGAGCCGACCGGCGACCTCACTTACGCCCATGTCAACCTCGGCGACGCCGTCGTCGTGGTCTCGACGCACCCGCAGATGAAGCTCGCCGCCGACCAGCCGGTCTGGATCGAGTTCGACCAGAACCGGCTGCATCTGTTCGACGCCCGGACCCGCCTGCGCCTGATCCCCGACGCCTGACAGACAGAGGACCGCCTTCCCGATGAAGATCACCCGCCTTTCCACCGCCGTCATCGCCGGCAATTTCCCCTGGGTGCTGGTGCGGATCGAGACCGACGCCGGCGTGACCGGCCTCGGCGAGGCCTACTGGGGCGCCGGCGTCGCCGAGCTGGTGCACAAGGCGAAGCCGCTGGTCGAAGGTCAGGACCCGCGCAACATCAACAAGATCGTGGAGATGATGATCCGCTGCCTGTCCGGCGAGGGGTCGCAGGCCGGCGCCACGGTCACCGCGATCAGCGGCATCGAGATCGCGCTCTGGGATCTGGTGGGGCGCAGCCTCGGCGCGCCGATCGCGACGCTGTTCGGGGGGGTGTTCCGCGACAGGATCCGCATCTACGCCGACTGCCACGCCGGGGACACGCCGGACCCGGCCGACTACGCGACGAAGGCGAAGGAGGTGGTGGCCGAGGGCTTCACCGCGATCAAGTTCGACCTCGACACCCCGAACCCCTACACCATCGACGTCTCCGACGACCCGCACCCACGGCGGCGCTGGTACGAGCCGTTCAACCGCACGATCGGCTCGGCCGAGCGCAACTGGATGGTTGACGTGACCCGCGCCGTGCGCGAGGCGGTCGGCCCCGAGGTGATGGTGGCGATGGACGCGCACTGGAAGTTCAGCGTCAACGACGCGATCCTGCTCGCGCAGGCGCTGGAGCCGTTCGACCTGATGTGGCTCGAGGACCCGGTGCCGCCGGAGAACATCGAGGCGCAGCGCCATGTCACCCATTCGACGCGCACGCCGATCGCCACCGGCGAGAACCTCTACCGCAAGCACGGCTACCGCGAGCTGATCGAGAAGCAGGCCTGCCGGATCGTCACCCCCGACATCCCGAAGATGGGCGGGCTGGCCGAGGCCAAGCGCGTCGCCGACATGGCGGACCTCTACTACATGCCGGTCGCGCCCCACAACGTCGCAAGTCCGGTCGGCACGGTGGCGGGCGGCCAAGTCTGCGCGACGATGAACAACTTCCTCGTCATGGAGTACCACGCGCATGACGTCGACTGGTGGAGCGACCTCGTCACCGAAGGGCCGCCGATCGTGGACGGCTTCATCCAGCTGGCCGACCGCCCGGGCCACGGCCTGACGCTCGACGAGGACGTGGCGCGGGCGCATCTCGCGCCGGGGTTCAGCTTCTTCGGGGACGACGCCCATGACTGAGAAGCGGGTCGTCGAAACGCAGGACATCACCCGGCCGCCGGCGGATCTGGTCGAAGCCATCCGCAAGATCGGCGCGGCGACGGCGAGCGGCGTGCTGTTCCACATGGGCATCGCCGACTCGCATATCGTCGGACCGGTGACGCGGTTTCCCGGCCGCTCGGTCGCCGGGCCGGCGCTGACGCTGCAGTTCATGCCCAAGCGCGAGGACCTCTACAGCGCCGCCGAATACGACGAGCCGGAGCTGCAGCTGCACCGGCATGTGCTCTATCACACCCAGCCGGGCGACATCGTGGTGGTGGACGCCCGCGGCGACATGCGCTCGGGCGTGTTCGGCGAGATGATGATGACCTATTTCAAGGGCCGCGGCGGCGCCGGCGTGGTGATCGACGGCTGCCTGCGCGACTGGCCGAACATCCAGGGGCTCGACATCCCCTGCTGGATCCGCGGGGTCACGCCGAACTTCCACACCCAGACCGAGCTGATGCCCTTCGCGGTCAACGGGCCGATCGCCTGCGGCGGCCGGCTGGTGATGCCCGGCGACATCATCGTCGCCGACGACGACGGCGCGGTGGTGGTGCCGGCCGCGCTGGCCGAGCGGCTGATCGAGGAGGCGCAGACCACCCACGGCTGGGAGGACTTCTCGCGCGAGCGGCTCGCGGCGGGCGGGGATTTGCGGCGGTACTATCCGCTGATGGAGGCGGCGCGGCCGGAGTATGACGACTGGCTCGCCCGCAGGCACGCCGCCGAGGGGGCGAAGGAATGAAGATCACCGACCTGAAATGCGCCGTCATCGGCGAGAACCCGATCGTGCGCATCGTCACCGACGAGGGGCTGTCCGGCTATGGCTCGGTCGAGAGCTACAAGCCGTATCTCGCGCCCTTCGTGCTGCATCTGCGCGAGGGGCTGATCGGCTGCGATCCGACCGACGTCGAGCGGGTGATGCAGCGCATCCGGAAGCGCGGGGCGTTCAAGCCCTGGGGTTCGGCCGTCAGCGCGATCGAGCACGCGCTGTGGGATCTGGCGGGCAAGGCGGCGGGGGTTCCGGTCTACAAGCTGCTCGGCGGCAAGGTGCGCGACAGGGTGCGGGTCTACAACGGCGCGATCCGCGGGCCGATGAAGGGGACGCGGCCGGAGGACTACGCCGATCATGCCCGGGAGATGCTGGCGCTGCCGCACGGGTTCTCGATCATCAAGCTCGGGGTGGCGTTCCACAGCCCGATGAAGGACGACGTGCCGGACTTCCACTATGGCGCGAAGCTCGGCGCCTCGCCGTTCCACGGCTTCACCGAGAGCGGGCTGATGACCGAGCGGGGGATGCGGCACCTGATCGACTGCGTGGCGGCGGCGAAGGAGGTGACGGGGGACCGGGTCGGGCTGGCGCTCGACTGCGGGCCGGGGTTCACCGTGCCCGACGCGATCCGGTTCGCGCGGGCCTGCGAGCGGTTCGAGCTGATGTGGCTCGAGGACATGATCACCGGGGACTACACGCCCTGGGTCAACGCCGACGTCTATGCGGACGTGACGCGGGCGACGACGACGCCGATCCATACCGGCGAGCAGATCTACCTGCGGCAGAACTTCAAGGCGCTGATCGAGGGGCATGCGGTGAATATCGTCGGGCCGGATCCCTGCGACGTCGGGGGGATCGCCGAGCTGAAATGGATCGCGGAATACGCCGACCTGCATGGGGTGCTGATGGCGCCGCACGGGACGGGGAACGGGCTGCTGGGGCTGGCGGCGCTGGTGCAGGTCTGCGCGACGCTGCCGCAGAACTACATCGCCTTCGAGCTGCCGACCGGCAAGCCGGACTGGTGGTTCGACATCGTCGACGGGCTGCCCGACCCGCTGGTGGTCGACAGCCATATCGCGGTCTGGGACCGGCCGGGGATGGGGGTGGAGATCAATGCGGAGAAGGCGAAGCGGTATCTGAAGCCGGAGGATGCGGGGTTCTTCGACTGATCGCGCGAAGCGTCCCACGTTGTGACGCTGGTTTATGCGTTGATTTTATTGGGGAAAATCGTTAACGGGCGAGTTATCCACAGGGCTCAGCCGCGGGCGATGCGCTGCTCGGGCGGGTAGAATGCTGCGAAGCGGGCGCGCAGGATCAGCACGAACAGGACCACGGCGCCGAGCTGGTGGGTGATCGCGACATGCGGGGAGGCGGCGGTCAGCACGGTGGCGACGCCGAGGGCGAGCTGGAGGCAGAGCATGCCGAAGACGCCGTGGAAGGCGGCGCGGACGCGGGTGAGCGCGCTCTTGCGGGCGCGCAGCAGCGCGAGCAGGCCGAGGACGAAGAGGACGTAGCCGACGAGGCGGTGGTTGAACTGCACGAGGCCGGCGTTCTCGACGAAGTTGCGCCAGACCGGGGTCAGGGCGAAGGCGTCGGGCGGGACGATGGCGCCGGCCATCAGCGGCCATTCCGGGAAGGCGCGGCCGGCGTCGATGCCGGCGACGAGGGCGCCGAGCAGGATCTGGAGGAAGGCTGCGGCGGCCAGCGCCGTGCCCCAGGCGATCAGCGGGGCGCTGCGCTGGCGGCGGGCCTGCAGGAGGTCGGCGTCGGTGCGGCGGAGCAGCATGATCCACCAGGCGATCAGGCCGAGGATGACGAAGGCGAGGCCGAGATGGATCGCGAGGCGCTCGGAGGCGACGGCGATCCTCTCGCCGCCGAGGCCGGAGGAGACCATCCACCAGCCGAGCGCGCCCTGCAGGCCGCCGAGCGCGCCGAGGCCGAGCAGGCGCGGAGTCCAGCCCGGCGGGATGCGGCGGCGGACGGCGAACCAGAGGAAGCCGAGCGCCCAGACCGCGCCGATCAGCCGGCCGAGCTGGCGGTGGCCCCATTCCCACCAGTAGATCGACTTGAACTCGGTGAGGGTCATCTCCGGGTTCACCAGCTCGAACTGCGGGATGGTGCGGTATTTCTCGAACTCCCCCTGCCAGGCGGCCTCGTCGCCCGGCGGCAGCGCGCCGGTGACGGGGCGCCATTCGGTGATCGAGAGGCCGGCATCGCGGAGACGGGTGAGGCCGCCGACGGCGATCATCGCGACGACGAGGGCGAAGAGGATCGCGAGCCAGA
>CAYTMB010000109.1:0-1519 GCA_964438465.1 uncultured Rhodovulum sp.
CGCAACCTGATGGTGATCACCAACAACCTCAACGTCGCGAACATCCTCGCGACCAGCTCGAACCCGGAGGTGATCGTCGCGGGCGGCATCCTGCGGCGGGCGGACGGGGCGCTGGTGGGGGACGTGACGGCGGAGTTCATCGGGCAGTTCAAGGTCGATTACGCCATCATCTCCTCGGCGGCGGTCGATCCGGACGGCTCGCTGCTCGACTACGACTTCCGCGAGGTGCGGGTGGCGCAGGCGATCATCCGCAACGCCCGCAAGAGCTACCTCGTCGCCGACCACACCAAGTTCAAGATGGCGGCGCCGGTGCGGATCGCCAGCCTCGGCGAGCTCGACGGCTTCTTCACCGACGTGACGCCGCCGAAGTCGATCGTCCAGCTCTGCGCCGACAACGACGTGTTCATCCGCACCGTGGAGCATTCGGGCCGGGGGCGGTGACCGCGGCGCCGCTCCGCGCCGGGGACCGCCCCTATCTCGGCGTGCTGCTGATGCTGGGCTTCTGCGCGCTGGCGCCGCTGGCCGATGCGCTCGCCAAGCTGCTGGGCGAGCGCATGCCGCTGGGACAGCTGATCCTCGTGCGCTTCCTGCTCCAGGCGGCGATCTGCGCGCCGCTGGCGGCGCTGTTCGGCGCGTCGCTGCGGCTGACGCCGCGGGCGCTGCGGCTGACCGCGGTGCGGACGCTGCTGCATGTGATCGGGGTCGGCGCGTTTTTCCTGGCGCTACGCTATCTGCCGCTGGCGGATGCGGTCGCCATCGTCTTCGTGATGCCCTTCGTCATGCTGCTGCTGGGCCGGTATGTGCTCGGCGAGGAGGTGGGGCGGCGGCGGATGGCGGCCTGCGCGGTGGGATTCGCCGGCACGCTGCTGGTGATCCAGCCGAGCTTCGCGGCGGTGGGCGCGCCGGCGCTGCTGCCGGTGGCGGTGGCGGTGGTCTTCGCGCTGTTCATGCTCGTCACCCGGCAGGTCGCCCGCGAGGTCGATCCGCTGGCGCTGCAGGCGGTCAGCGGGCTGATGGCGAGCGCCGCGCTCGTCCCGCTCATGCTGATGGCGGGCGGCGGCGGCTGGCCGGAGCTGCGGCTGGCCGGCCTGCCGGCCGCCGACTGGCGGCTGCTGCTGCTGATGGGGGCGGTCGGAACCGTCGCGCATCTCCTGATGACCTGGTCGCTGCGTTTCGCGCCCGCCGCGACGCTCGCCCCGATGCAGTATCTCGAGATTCCCTTCGCCACCGCCATCGGCTTCGCGATGTTCGCCGCGCTGCCGAACGGCCTCGCCGCGCTGGGGATTCTCATCACCGTCGCCTCGGGCCTCTATGTCGTCCATCGCGAGCGCGCGGCCCAGATCGCGGCGGACCGGACGGCCTGAACCGGCGCCGGCGCCCGCCGCGCCACCCCCTACCATCCGCCCGCGAAGTGTGATGGTCTGCGCCGCATGGACAAGCGAACGAACATGCGGACGGGCGCGGTGGCGCTGGTGGATTGCCTGCTGGCGCAGGGGGTGACGACGGCGTTCGGCGTGCC
>CAYTMB010000109.1:1619-7387 GCA_964438465.1 uncultured Rhodovulum sp.
CGGGCGCGCGGCGTTCCAGGAGGTGGACTACCGCGCGGTGTTCGGCGGGCTGGCGAAATGGGCGGTGGAGATCGAGGACGCCGACCGGGTTCCCGAGATCGTCGCGCGCGCCTTCGCGGTGGCGCAGTCGGGCCGGCCGGGACCGGTGGTGATCGCGCTGCCCGAGGACATGCTGACGGCCCCGACCGAGGCGCTGGCCGGGCCGGCGCTGCGCATCCCGCGCCCCGCGCCCAGCCCCGACGCGCTCGACGAGATCCGCGCGCGGCTGACGGCGGCGACGGCGCCGCTGGTGCTGGCGGGCGGCGGCGGCTGGACCGACGCGGGGCGCCGCGCGCTGCGGGCCTTCGCGGAGGCGAGCGCGCTGCCGGTGCTGGCAGATTTCCGCTGGCAGGACCTGCTCGACAACGACAGCGCCGCCTATGTCGGCGACGCCGGCCTCGGCAAGCCGGCGGCGGTGCTGGAGGCGATCCGCGCCGCCGACGTCATCCTCGCGCTCGGGTCCGAGCTGGGCGAGATCACCACCGACGGCTATGCGCTGCTGACGCCGCCGGTCCCGCGCCAGGCGCTGATCCATGTCCACGCCGATGCGGGCGAGCTGAACAAGGTCTATGCCGCGGCGCTGCCGGTGCTGGCCGACCCCGACGCGACCGCGCAGGCGCTGGCCGAGGCCGCGGTGCCCGGCGCCGCCGGTCGCGCGGAACGGCTGGACCGGCTGCGCGCGGCGCATCTGGCGTTCCTGGCGGCGCCGCCGCAGCCCGGCGAACTCGACATGGGCGCGGTGATGGCGCATCTGCAGGCCGTGCTGCCCGACGATGCGATCCTGGCCAACGGCGCCGGCAATTTCGCGATCTGGCCGAACAAGCACTTCCGCTTCCACGGCCGCCAGCGGCTGATCGCGCCGCAGTCGGGCGCGATGGGCTACGGCGTGCCGGCGGCGATCGCGGCCAAGGTCGCCGAGCCCGACCGCTGCGTGGTGGCCTTCGCCGGCGACGGCGATTTCCAGATGACCTGCGCCGAGCTCGGGACGGCGATGCAGGCCCGCGCCTGTCCGATCGTGCTGCTGGTCAACAACGGCAGCTACGGCACCATCCGGATGCACCAGGAAAAGACCTATCCCGGCCGGGTCAGCTTCACCGACCTCGAAAGCCCCGACTTCCCCGCGCTCGCCCGCGCCTACGGCTTCCATGGCGAAACCGTCACGCGCACCGGCGATTTCGCCGCGGCGTTCGAGCGGGCGCGGGCGGCGCCCGGCGGCGCGCTGCTGGAGCTGGTCATCCCGGTCGAGGCGATCACCCCGCGCGCCACCCTGAGCCAGCTGCGCGCCGCCGCCCTGAAAGGTTGAGACCATGCCCGACTACGACCGCATCCTGATCACCGGCGCCGCGGGCGCCCTCGGCCGCCACCTGCGGACCGGGCTGGCGCCGCTGGCGCGGACCCTGCGGCTGGTGGACGTGAAGGCGATGGATCCCGCCGGCCCGCAGGAGGAGGTCGTGGTCTGCGACCTGTCGGACCGCGTGGCGGCGCTGGAGGTCACCAAGGACTGCGACGCCATCGTGCATTTCGCCGGCCACCCGCGCGAGCTGACCGTGCCCGAGCTGTTCGCCGACGTGCTGCCCGGCTCGTACCACATGTACGAAGGCGCCCGGCTGCATGGCGCGAAGCGGGTGGTCTACGCCAGCTCGATCCACGCCGTCGGCTTCCACGACGTCGAGACCATCCCCGGGACCGGCGCCGCGCATCGCCCCGACACCTTCTACGGCCTCAGCAAGACCTTCACCGAGGATCTCGCCAGCCTCTACTGGGACAAGTTCGGGATCGAGAGCGTCTGCCTGCGGATCTGCTCGTGCTTCGAGGCGCCGCAGGACCGGCGCATGCTGTGGTCCTGGCTCAGCTACGCCGACATGGTGCGTCTGACCACGGCGGCGCTGACCGCGCCGCGGGTGGGGTTCTCGGTGATCTACGGCACGTCGGACAACGCGCAGGCCGGCGTGTCGAACGCCGGCGCCGCGCATATCGGCTTCCGCCCGCAGGACAGCGCCGACGGCTACGCCGCGGCGGTCCATGCCCGGACCGAGCGGCCGGACGCGGCTGCGGTCGCGACGCGGGTGGTCGGCGGCGGATTTGCGGCGACGGGTCATCCCGACGATGGGAGGTAGCGCCGACATCCTGATCTGCGGCGGGGCCGTGGTCGGCAGCTCGGTCGCGGCGCATCTGGTCGGCCTGGGCTTTTCCGGCCGGGTGGTGGTGGTCGAGCCGGATCCGACCTACGCCCGCGCCGCCACCGCGCTGTCGGCGAGCGGCATCCGGCGGCAGTTCTCCAACGCGCTCAACGTGCGGATCTCGGGCTACGGGCTCGAGGTCATCCGGTCGCTGGGGCTGACCTTCCACGAGCAGGGCTATCTCTATCTCGCCGCGACCGAGGCGCAGGCGGCGGCGCTGCGCGCGAACCACGCGGTGCAGGTCGCCGAGGGCGCCGAGGTCGAGCTGCTGGAGCCGGACGCGCTGGCGGCGCGGTTCCCGCATCTGGAGACCGGCGACCTGCGCCTCGCGGCGCATGGCCTGCGCGGCGAGGGCTGGTTCGACAACATGGGCCTGCTCGCTGCGTTTCGCGCCCAGGCGCGGGCGGGGGGCGTGGTCTATCTGCGCGACCGGGTGACGCGGGTCGACGCCGCGCGCGGCTGGGTGACGGCGGTGGGGCTGGAGGGCGGCGAGACGATGGCCTGCGGCGCCTTCGTCGACGCCGCCGGCGGCCAGGGGGCCGAGGTCGCGGCGCTGGCGGGGCTGGCGCTGCCGGTCGAGCGGCGCAAGCGCACGGTGTTCGCCTTCGCGAGCGCCACGCCGCCGCCGGGGCGGCTGCCGCTGACCATCGATCCGTCCGGGGTCTGGTTCCGTCCCGAGGGCGACCGGTTCATCGCGGCCTGCGCGCCGTCGCCCGACCCGGCGGTGGCGGCGGACGACTTCGAGCCGCGGCACGAAGAATGGGAGGACGTGGTCTGGCCGGCGCTGGCGGCGCGCTCGCGCGCCTTCGAGGCGCTGAAGCTGACGCGGTTCTGGGCCGGGCATTACGACATGAACACGCTCGACCACAACGTGGTGGTCGGCCCGCATCCGGAGGTGGGGAACTTCCACTTCGCCAACGGCTTTTCCGGCCACGGGCTGCAGCAGGCGCCGGCGATCGGGCGCGGGCTGGCCGAGCTGCTGGCGTTCGGCGCCTACCGCAGCCTCGACCTGACGCCGCTGGGCTATGCGCGGGTGCTTGCGGGCGCGCCCTGTCCCGAGGCCGCGGTGATCTGATGGAGCTGTTCGCGGCCCTCGCCGCCACATGGCCGGCGGCGGAGACGCGCCGGCTGGGCGGCTGGACGCTGCGGCGCGGCGACGGCGGCGGCGCCCGGGTTTCGGCGGCGACGCGCGACGGGCCGGCGGATGCGGACGGGCTGGCGGCCGCCGAGGCGGCGATGCGGGCCTGGGGCCAGCGCCCGCTGGCGATGCTGCGGCCGGGCGAGGCGGCGCTCGACGCCGAGCTGGCGGCGCAGGGCTATCTCCTGCGGGACGCGTCGCTGATCCTCGCCGCGCCGGCGGCGGCGCTGGCCGACGCGGGCCCGCCCCTGACGGCGATCGACTGCGACGGGCCGCTGGCCGCGATGGCGGCGATCTGGGCGGCGGGCGGGATCGGGCCGGCGCGGCTGGCGGTGATGGCGCGGGCGGCGGGGCCGAAGACCTGGCTGATGGGCCGGATCGACGAGGCCGCCGCGGGCTGCGCCTTCGTGGCGGCGCGGGACGGCGTCGCGATGCTGCATGCGCTGGAGGTGGCGCCGGCGGCGCGGCGGCGCGGGCTGGGGGCGGCGCTGACCCGGGCGGCGGCGGCCTGGGCGGCCGAGCGCGGCGCGGCGACGCTGGCGCTGGCCGTCACCGCGGCCAACGCGCCGGCGCGCGGGCTCTACGCCGGGCTGGGCATGGCCGAGGCGGCGCGCTATCACTACCGGCTGGCGCCGGAGGAGGGCTGAACCATGGACCGACCGACCGCGCTCGACCTGCCGCAGGTGGACCCGCTGCCCGAGGCGACCCAGGCCTATTTCGACAAATGCGTCGAGAAGCTCGGGCTGGTGCCGAACGTGCTGCGGGCCTACGCCTTCGACATCGCCAAGCTCGACGCCTTCGCGGGCATGTACAACGAGCTGATGCTGGCGCCGAGCGGGCTGACCAAGCTCGAGCGCGAGATGATCGCGGTGGTCGTCTCGGCCGAGAACCGGTGTTTCTACTGCCTGACCGCGCATGGCGCGGCGGTGCGGCTGCTGTCGGGCGACCCGGCGCTGGGCGAGATGCTGGTGATGAACCACCGCGCGGCGGCGCTGCCGGCGCGGCAGCGGGCGATGCTGGACTTTGCGGTGAAGATCACCCGCGCCAGCGCCGAGATCGGCGAGGCGGACCGCGCGGCGCTGCGCGCCGAGGGCTTCGGCGACCGCGACATCTGGGACATCGCGGCGGTGGCGGCGTTCTTCAACATGTCCAACCGCATGGCCAGCGCCGTCGATATGCGGCCGAACCCGGACTATCATTCGCAGGGACGGTGACTTGGCCGCCGGTCTCGCCGCCCTCGTCCTCGCCTATGTGCTGAGCCAGTTCTTCCGGGCGTTCCTCGCGGTGCTGGCGCCGGCGCTCGGCGCCGATCTCGGCGCGACGCCGGAGGATCTGGCCTTCGCCTCGGGCCTGTGGTTCGCCGCCTTCGCCGCGATGCAGATCCCCATCGGGCTCGGGCTCGACCGGTTCGGGCCGCGCCGGACCTCGGGGCTGCTGTTCGGCTTCGGCGCCGCCGGGGGCGCCGCGCTGTTCGCGACCGCCGGATCGCCGGCGGCGCTGATCGCGGCGATGGCGCTGATCGGCGCGGGCTGCGGGCCGGTGCTGATCTCGTCGCTCTACATCTTCGCGCGGACCTTTCCCCCGGCGATGTTCGCCACGCTGGGGGCGGGGCTGATCGGCGTCGGCTCGGCGGGCAACCTCGCCAGCGCCGCGCCGCTGGCCTGGGTCGCCGACGCGCTGGGCTGGCGCGGCGCGCTCTGGGGGCTGGCGGCGCTGTCGCTGGCGGTGGGCGCGGCGATGCTGGTCTTCATCCGCGATCCGGCGCGCGCGCCGGCGCCGCCCGCCGGCGGCGGCGGGTTCGGCGCGATCCTGCGGCAGCCGGCGCTGTGGCTGCTGGTTCCGATGATCGCCATCAACTACGCCCCGGCGGCCGGGGTCCGCGGGCTGTGGGCCGGGCCGTATCTCGGCGAGGTGTTCGGGCGCGACGCGGCGGGCATCGGCGCGGTGACGCTGTGGATGGCGGTCGCGATGATCCTCGGCAACTTCGCCTACGGGCCGCTCGACCGGCTGCTCGGCACGCGCAAGTGGGTCGTGCTCGGCGGCAACCTGCTCGCCGCCGCCTGCCTGCTCGCGCTGGCGGCCTGGCCGGCGCGCAGCGTGCCGTTCGCGGGCGCGATGCTTGCGGGGCTCGGGTTCTTCGGCGCGTCCTATGCGATGGTCTTCGCCCATGCCAAGGCCTGGTTCCCGCCGCATCTGACCGGCCGGGGCGTCAGCGTGGTGAACCTGATCAGCATCGGCGGCGTGGCGCTGCTGCAGGTCGCCACCGGCCGGGTCTACGCCGCGGTGGCCGCCGAGGGCGGGCCGCCCGAGGCGCCGTTTCGGGCGATCTTCCTCTGCGTCGGATTGCTGGCCGTCGCCGGATGCGCGAGCTACGCCTTCACCCGCGACCGGATGGATTGATATGGGCTCCG
>CAYTMB010000110.1:0-5555 GCA_964438465.1 uncultured Rhodovulum sp.
TCACCGGCGCCACCGGCACCGGCAAGACCGTGACGCTGCAGATCCTCGCCGAGGGGTTCTCCGCCGCGGGCGTGCCGGTGTTCGTCGCCGACGCCAAGGGCGACATCTCGGGCCTGTCGCGGCCGGGCGATCCCGAGGGCAAGGCGGATGCGGCGCTGAAGGCCCGCGCCGCCGAGATCGGGTTCGAGCCCTTCGAGTACCAGGGCTTTCCCTGCGTGTTCTGGGATCTGTTCGGGACCCAGGGCCATCCGGTGCGCGCGACGGTCAGCGAGATGGGGCCGCTGATGCTGTCGCGGATGATGGAGCTCAGCGAGGCGCAGGAGGGCGTGCTGAACGTCGCCTTCAAGGTCGCCGACGAGCAGGGGCTGGCGCTCTTGGACCTGAAGGACCTGCAGGCGATGCTGGTCTGGCTCGCGGACAACGCGAAGGACGTGGGCAAGACCTATGGCAACGTGGCGCCGGCGACGGTGGGGGCGATCCAGCGCGCGCTGCTGGTGCTGGAGAACCAGGGCGCCGCGGGTTTCTTCGGCGAGCCGGCGCTGAAGCTCACCGACATGATCGCGACCGGCGCGGACGGCCGGGGCCGGGTCAACGTGCTGATGTCGGACCGGCTGATGCAGGCGCCGCGGCTGTATGCGATGTTCCTGCTGTGGCTGATGTCGGAGCTGTTCGAGGAGCTGCCCGAGGTCGGCGATCCCGAGAAGCCGAAGTTCGTGTTCTTCTTCGACGAGGCGCATCTGCTGTTCAACGGCGCGCCGAAGGCGCTGGTCGAGAAGGTGACGCAGGTGGTGCGGCTGATCCGCTCCAAGGGTGTGGGGGTGTATTTCATCACCCAGAACCCCGACGACGTGCCGGGCGAGGTTCTGGCGCAGCTCGGCAACCGCATCCAGCATGCGCTGCGGGCGTTCACGCCGCGCGACGCCAAGGCGCTGAAGGAGGCGGCCTCGACGTTCCGGCCGAACCCGGCCTTCGACACCGAGACGGCGATCCGCGAGGTCGGGACCGGCGAGGCGGTGGTCTCGCTGCTGGAGGAGAAGGGCGTGCCGGCGATGGTCAGCCGCACGCTGATCCGGCCGCCGGAGTCGCGGATGGGGCCGGTGACCGCCGGGGAGCGGGCCGAGACCATGGCGGCCTCGCCGGTCGCGGGGGCCTACGACACGCCGGTCGACCGGGAGTCGGCGCAGGAGATCCTGGCCGCGCGGGCCGACGCCAAGGCGAGGGAGGCGAGCGCGGCGGCCGAGATGCTGGCCGCCGAGGACGCCCGCGCCCGGGCGGAGAAGGAGTTCAGCGCGGCGCGGCGCTACGAGCCGCGGGCGCCGGCGCCCCGCCGCGCGGCGGAGCCGAGCCTCGGGGAGGCGCTGGCCAAGACCGTGGTCAAGCAGCTCGGCACCCGGCAGGGCCAGGCGATGGTGCGGGGCATCCTGGGCGGGCTGTTCCGCAGCCGCTGACCGGCGCGCCGCGCCGGCTCAGCGGTTGGCGACGGCGACGCCGCTGCGGGGCCGCAGCGGGCCGGAATCCGCGGGCAGCGCGGCGGCGGCGGAGCCGCCGAGGCAGGCGGTCTCGCCCGCGGCGGCCGGCTTGGGCTGCGGCCAGACGAAGGCGGCGGCGGGCGCGGCGGCGCCGATGGCGAGGGCGAGGACGAGCAGCGTGGCTCGGCGGATCGTGCGCATGGTGTCGGGTCCCGTGATGAGGAGAAAGGGGTCGGCGGCCGGGCCGGACGACATGGGCGCCCTTCCCGGCGAGCGGACCATCGCCCGATGCGGTCCCCGGGTCTGTGAGCGCGGGCACAGTGCTCGCGCGATTGCGGGCGGATGTCGAACCCCGCCCTGGCGCGCCGAAGCGCGGCGCGTTTGGGGTGCGCGGATTCCCCCCTCTGGCCGCATTGGCGCGTGCGTATCACGATGATACACCGGGTGTAACACGTTGATACAGGGGTTAGGTGACTGATATAAAAGGAAAATCCTGAGGACGGCGAAATCCCGGCGCGCTGCGCGACGCTTCGGGGAGAAAGCGCGCCGGGCGCGCCGCCGCCCCTCTCGCGGGCGGGCGCCGGGTTGGAACCGGCGGCGGCGGATGGTCGGCGCGCCGGCGGCGTCAGTCGAGCGGGCGGAGACGGAGGCGGGTGAGGCGGTTGTTCTCGCGCTCCACCACCTCGAAGCGGAAGCCGTGGAAGCTGAACACCTGGCCGGCGTTGGGGATCGCCTGCGCCTCGTGGATGACGAGGCCGGCGACGGTGTTGGCCTCGTCGTCGGGCAGCGCCCAGTCGCAGGCGCGGTTGAGGTCGCGGATCGTCACCACGCCCTCGACCTCGACCGAGCCGTCGGGCAGCCGCAGGACGCCGCCCGGGGTCTCGACGTCGTGCTCGTCGGTGATGTCGCCGACGATCTCCTCGAGGATGTCCTCGAGCGTGATCAGGCCCTGCAGCGCGCCGTATTCGTCGACCACGAGGGCGAAATGCGCGCGGCGGCGCAGGAACTCGCGCATCTGCTCGTCGAGCGGCGTGGTCTCGGGCACAAAATAGGGCGCCATCGCCACGGCCATCACGTCGAAGCGGTCGAGGTTGTGGAGGCCGCCGTCGGATTCGCGCATCAGCCGGTCCACCGCGCGCGAGAGGTCCTTGGCGTGGATGACGCCGACGATGTTCTCGGCGTCGCCCCGGAAGATCGGGATGCGGGTGTGCGGCGAGTTCAGCGCCTGGGTCAGGATCTCGGCGGGCGGCGCGTCGGCGTCGATCATCTCGATGTCGCGGCGGTGCATCATCACCTCCTCGACCGAACGCTGGCCGAGGTCGAGCGCGCCGAGCAGCCGGTCGCGGTCGGCCTTCTCGACCGCGCCCTCGGAATGGTGCAGCGCGATGGCGCCGGCGATCTCCTGCTGGGCGGCGAGGAAATGCGCCTTGGGGTCGGTCTCGACGCCGAAGATCCGCAGGATCAGCCGCACCAGCGCGCGCACCGCCGAGACGATCGGGGCCATCGTCCGCACCACGATGCCGATCGGGCGCGCGACCCGGGTCGCCACCGCCGCCGCGTTGGTGATGGCGTAGGTCTTGGGCATGACCTCGCCGAAGATCAGGGTGAGCAGCGTCATCACCAGCGTCGCGACCGCGACGCCGCTTTCGGCGAAGAGATAGGTGAGCAGCGCGGTCGCCAGCGCCGCCGAGAGCGTGTTGACGAAATTGTTGCCGAGCAGGATCGCGCCGATCAGCCGCTCCTTGTCCTCGGTCAGCTCCAGCGCGCGCTGCGCGCCGGCGTCGCCGCGGTCCGCCAGCCCGTGCAGCTTGCCGCGGCTGGCGGTGGTCAGCGCGGTCTCGGATCCGGAGAAGAACGCTGAGAAGACCAGCAGCAGCACGATCGCCGCGATCATTCCGAGCACGAAGGGGTCGAGGAAGGTCCAGGCAGGGCTGGAGGGGTCCATGCGAAGCGGGGCCTCGGGGCTGTTGCGGAAGCCCCCGTTATGCGGTCAGGGCCGGTCCGCTTCAAGCTCGGCCGCGGGTTCGGCCAGCGGGTGGCGCTCCAGCACCAGCGCCTTGAGCCGGGCGTCGAGCACATGGGTGTAGATCTCGGTGGTGGCGATCGAGGCGTGGCCGAGCAGGGTCTGGATCACCCGCAGGTCGGCGCCGTGGGCGAGCAGGTGGGTGGCGAAGGCGTGGCGCAGGGTGTGCGGCGAGATCGCGGCGGCGGGCAGGCCGGCGCTGCGCGCCAGCGCCTTGATGGTCAGAAAGAAGCTCTCGCGGCTGAGATGGCCGAGCTTGCCGCGGGCGGGAAACAGGAAGGCGGAGCGGGGCTTGCCGGCGCCGGCCGCGATGTCCTCGGCTGTGTCGCGGGCGCCGAGCCAGGCGGCGAGCGCGTCGCGCGAGGGGGCCGAGAGCGGGACCATGCGCTCACGGCCGCCCTTGCCGCGCACGAGGATCATGCGCGGGTCGCCGCGCACGGCCGCCGCCGGCAGGGCGACGAGTTCGGTGACGCGCAGGCCGGTGGCGTAGAGCAGCTGCATCAGGCAGGTGGTGCGCAGGCGCTCCTCGGGGGTGCGGCCGTGGGTCTCGGCGGCGGCGAGCAGGCGGTCGACCTCGGCCTCGCCGAGCGAGCCGGGCAGCGAGCGGGCCTTTTTCGGGCCCTTGAGCTGGGCGCCGGGATCGTCGCTGCGCCAGCCTTCGAGGAAGGCGAAGCGGTAGAACTGGCGGATCGCCGACAGGCGGCGGGCGCGGGTGGCGGTGGCCATGCCGCGGTCGGCGAGATCGACGAGATAGGCCTCGATGTCGGCGCGCGCGGCGCGCTCGTAGTCCGCGCCGCGGCCGGCGAGGAATTCGGCGAAGTCGCCGAGGTCGCGCGCATAGGCGAGCAGGGTGTTCTGCGCCGCGTCGCGCTCGGCCCGGATCGCTTCGAGGAACTGCGGCAGCCAGTGCGCCGGCATCGGCGTCAGCCGCCGCCCGAAAGCAGCAGCGTCTGCAGCGCCACGGCGCGGGCGGCCTCGCGCTGGCCGGCGGCGGCGAGCGCGAACAGCGCGGTGTCAAGGGCAGCCGGGTCGGTCGCCGCGCCGCCGCCGAGCAGGTCCAGCGCGTCGAGGATCACCGCGCCGCTGCGGCCGGCCGCGACCTCGGCGGCGGCGAGGGTCTCGCGCTCGCCCGCGGGCGGGCGGTCGGACAGGCCGCGCAGCGCCGCGGCGAGGCGGTCGTCCGCGATCGCCGCCGGCGCGTCGCCGGCGCCGGCGACGGCGAGCAGCCCGGCCAGACGCGGCGGGGGCGTCGGTCCGGCCGCCGCGGCCGCGGCCGCAGGCTCGCCCGCGAGCAGCAGCAGTTCGGCGATCCGCTCGCGCTGCGGCGGATCGGCGGGGGCGGCCGCCGTCAGCGCCGGCGCGTAGGCCTGGGCGAAGGCCACGCGCAGGTCGCGTTCGGTGAACGCCCGGTCGGCGGCGGCGAGGGCTTCGGCGATGGCGACGGGTTCGCCCCCGGCCAGCGCCGCGTCGAGCGTCTGCACGGCGCGGGCGCGGTCCCAGACCCCGCCCGAGGCCGCCGGGGCGCCGGCGCGGTAGGCGTCGAACAGCGTCGCGGCGGGGACCGATCCGGCGCGCACCAGCCGTTCGCCCGCGGTGATGCGCATCCGCATCGGCGCGTGTTCGGAGAGGTCGCCCCAGAGGAAGGCGAGCGGCAGCGTGCCGGGCGGGCGGGGCAGGCCGACCGCCTCGCGCAGGGTGAAGTCGAGCGCGGTCAGCGGGCGGGGGACCGGCGGATCGGGGTCTTCCTCGAACAGCACCGGGTCGAGGAACCGCGCGAGCAGCGCCTGCTGGTCGGGGGGGATCGAGCCGACGCCCTCGCCGAGGGTCAGCGTGATCTCGGCCGCGTTCCAGTCGCCGCCGCGCGCGAGGCAGAACACCCGCGCGGGCAGCGTGGGCGAGAGCGCCGCGTTCTGCTTGAGCGCCGCGCATTGGTCGTCGGAGCGGCCGGTCAGCAGGCCGATGTCGAACCAGCGGCGGAAGATCTCCGGGGTCTCGGGGCCGGCGGCGCGGATCAGCGCCTCGGCCTCCTCCAGCGCGCCGAGCGCGAGCAGGCGGTCGAGGCG
>CAYTMB010000110.1:5655-7317 GCA_964438465.1 uncultured Rhodovulum sp.
GCCGGCGGGTCGGCCTGCGCCAGCAGCAGCTCGCGAAACAGCGCGCGGGCCGCGGGCGGGCCGCGGTCCGGGTGGTCGAGCAGGAGCTCGCGCACCCGGGCCGCGGGGATGTCGCCCCAGAGCACGCGGGGCAGGCCGGTCTGCTCGGTCGTGAGCAGGCCGACGGCGTCGAGGTTCACCGCCCCGAGCGGGGTGACGGTGATGGTCGCCTCGCCGGAGGGCGGCGTCTGCGCCTCGGGCCGCGGTCGGGGCGCGGGCGTCGCCGGCTGGGCGAGGCTGTCGGAGAGCCAGGGGATCGCGCTGCGCGGCTGCTGCGCCGGGGCCGGCGCGGCGAGGAGGCCGAGCCCGGCCGCGATCGCGAGCAGCGCCTGGAGCCTGTGCGTCACGTCGCCCCGAGGGGGAGGACGATCTCCCGCGAGGGGGCGGGCAGATCGGAGAAGATCGCGAGCGCGAAGAACGCGACCGCCCCGACGAGCGCGAGAACCAGAACCACCTTCACCGCAAAACGCATCGGAACCTGCTCCGTCGTGCCGGCTTGACCGCCGCATCTTGACCTGCTCAATCACGCGTCGACCGCAGTGACCGCCTCGACCGAACCTTATCCCGACCCGGGCCTTCCGACAATCGCCATGATCGACCGCGCGCCGACAGCCCAGACGACCCGCCCCGAGGGCCTGCGGCTGGCGCGGCCCTTGGTGCTGGTCGGGCTGATGGGCGCGGGCAAGACCAGCGTCGGGCGGCGGCTGGCGGGGCTGCTCGGGGCGCGGTTCTCGGATTCGGACGCCGAGATCGAGAGCGCCGCGCATATGACCATTCCCGAGATTTTCGCGCGCTACGGCGAGCCGGCGTTCCGCGACGTCGAGCGGCGGGTGGTGGCGCGGCTGCTGAGCGAGACGCCGCGGGTGCTGGCGACCGGCGGCGGGGCCTTCATCGAGGAGCGGACCCGCGCCGAGATCGCGGCGGCGGCCACCTCGGTCTGGCTGCGCGCCGATCTCGACCTGCTGTGGGACCGGGTGCGCGACCGGCCGGG
Source organism: uncultured Rhodovulum sp. (assembly GCA_964438465.1). Taxonomy (GTDB): domain Bacteria; phylum Pseudomonadota; class Alphaproteobacteria; order Rhodobacterales; family Rhodobacteraceae; genus Amaricoccus. The sequence continues at coordinate 6,686 of CAYTMB010000110.1, forward strand.
CCGGCCGCTGCTCGCGGCGCCCGATCCGCGCGCGGTGCTGGCCGACCTGCTCGACCGGCGGTATCCGGTCTATGCCGGCGCCGACGTGATCGTGGACAGCCGGCGCGGCGCCAGCCACGAGGCGACCGCGCGGGCGATCATCGCGGCCGTGGGCGATCACGACCGCGCGCGGCCCGACATCCGGCCCACGCTGGAGGCGGCTGCGCCATGACGGGGGGCTGCGACATCGAGACGGTTCGGGTTCCGCTGGGCGATCGGGCCTACGACATCCACATCGGCGCCGGGCTGATCGCGCGCGCGGGCGCGCTGATCGCGCCGCTGCTGGCGCGACCGCGGCTGGCCGTGCTGACCGAGGAGCGGGTCGCCGCGCTGCATCTGCCGGCGCTGGAGGCGGGGCTGGCGGCGGCGGGGATCGAGACGGTTTCGCTGGCGCTGCCGCCCGGCGAGGCGACCAAGGGCTGGGCCGGGATCGAGGCGGCCGTCGAATGGACCATCGCCGAGAAGGTCGGGCGCGACGATCTGGTGGCGGCCTTCGGCGGCGGGGTGATCGGCGATCTCGGCGGGTTCGCCGCCGCGATCCTGCGGCGCGGCGTCGGCTTCGTGCAGATCCCGACGACGCTGCTGGCGCAGGT
>CAYTMB010000111.1:0-3254 GCA_964438465.1 uncultured Rhodovulum sp.
CGCCCTCCGCGCTCACGCGCTCCGGGCGACCGGATCGCGCGGGGCAATGCCCCGCTGATGCGATCCGGAGCGCTCGTCACTCGAAGGGCGCGCGCCCCGAAACGATCCCGCCCAGGATATCGCGACGAATCAAACCTCCGGAGCCGGCGCGCCCGCCCGACCCGCCGCGCCCTCAGGTCTCGGCCGGCGGCGCCGTCGGCGTGTCCCGGCCGGGCGCCCTCGGCGCTCGCGCCGGTTTCACCGGCCTTTTCGAACCGGGGCCGGCCAGCGGCCGCCTCAGACACTTCATCTCGAGCATCTTGCGGCTGATCTGGCGCTCGAACTCGCGGATCCGCTCGTCGAGCCGCCGGAAGGCGGCGGCGCGGGCCGCGCCGCGCCCGGGGGCCGGCGCGCGCGCCGCCATGGTGCTTCGCCAGCGGTAGAGCAGCGTCGGGGCCACGCCATGGCGGCGCGCGACCGCCGCGATGCTGTCGCGACAGCGCAGCGTCTCGTCGACGATCCGCAGCTTCTCCTCGATCGTCCATCGCCGCCGGCGGGCGCCGCCGGGGCCGCCCTCGAATCTGTGCTGGTCGTCCGACATGGGTTTCCGCCTGAGGGATTTTCTCCGGGACCGCCCGCCCGCCCGGTGGAGACGGGTCGGGACATCGGGGGGTGGGACGGCCTCTGGCGCCGAACCGGCCGGGCGCGCCTGAGCGCCCGGCCTTCGTTGGGAGCTGGCCTTCGCAAGCAGCGACTTTCTTTCCCGATGGGAACCCGCCTCCACCCCGATGCTAGATCGAGCCGCCGCCGAAAAACTGTCTCACTTTGAACACCCCCAGCGGAAAAGACGCCCCTCGCCGCCCGGCCAGGGCGGCGCCGCGACCGCCGCCGGACCTACCCCGATCGCGCGGCGATCGGGCTCGGGCCGCTCACGGTCCGGGGCGCCATCGCACACGCGCACGCGGGGCGCGGTCCCGGCCGCCTCCCCCTCCCCGCAGCGCGTCAGGAGCCCTCCCGATCTCCGCGTGGAGCTTGATCCCCCTGCCGTGATTCTGGCAAACTGCGCACGATCGCGACTCCGGATCGGGACATCGGCGCGCGCCGGCGCCCGCAGGCCCGGTCGGACCGGCGTCGGCGGCCGGGCGGACCGGGCGACGGCATCTCTCTCCGGCTTCGCAGCACGGCTTCGGACCTTGACCATGGCGACCCCACCGCCCGCAAAATTCGACCCCAGGGCGCTTCTCGCGAAGATCGAGCAGGGCAAGAGCAACGGCTCGTTTCCCGACCGCCACACCTTCTTCCGCCAAGGCGACCCCGCGAGCGCCGTCTACTTCATCGAGACCGGCACGGTGAAGCTGACCGTCCTGTCGGCCCAGGGCAAGGAGGCGGTCGTCGCCCTGCTGCGCGACGAAGACTTCTTCGGCGAAGGCTGCCTCGCGGGCCAGCCGCGGCGCATGGCGACCGCGACGGCGATATCCGACGTCACCGTGCTGCGCATCGAGAAGCCCGCCGTCCTGCGCCTGCTGCGCGAGGAGCCGGAATTCGCCGAGGCCTTCATCACCCATCTGCTCCGCCGCTCGATCCGCGTCGAGGCCGACCTCGTCGACCAGCTGTTCAACTCGAGCGAGAAGCGCCTCGCCCGCCTGCTGCTGCTGCTCGCGAACTTCGGCAAGGACGAGGCGCCCCAGCCGGTCCTGCCGAAGATCAGCCAGGAGACCCTCGCGCAGATGATCGGCACCACCCGCGGGCGGGTCAGCTCCTTCATGAACAAGTTCCGCGACCTCGGTTTCATCAACTACAACGGCGGCATCGAGGTGCATCCCTCGCTGCTGAACGCCGTGCTGCACGAAAAGCCCCAGATCGAGGAATGACCCGCCTGCGCCCGCGGCGCCCCGCAGGACCCGGCCAAGCCGCCCCGCGGCCGGCGCCGCCCGGAGCGCGACGCGACGCAGCCGCTCCCCGCCGCGAATGCCCCGCCCGCCCCGCCGGCCGCATCGCTGCGCCGACCGCGACGACGCCCGGGCGCCGCCCCCTCCGAGGTCCGTCGCCCCTCGGCTGCGTGCCGGCCAACCGCCCCGCGGGCAGCCGCTTCCCGGCCACACACGGTCGCGCCGCCGCCCTTCTCGCGGGCGGGCGCCGGGTTCGGGCCAGCGACGGCGGGGGGCGGCGCGCCGGTGTCGCGTCCTGTGGCCGATCACGGTTAACGATAGGTGACTTCGCGCCTTTTCAACGGCTTGCCGAATATTCACGCTGAATGCCCGGGCCAAGGCCCCCGCATCGCGCGGCTTGCGGCCCGGGCCGCCCTCGTCTAATCGGGCGGCGCGCGGCCGCCCAACCCCGCCGCGCCGCGAGCCCTCCCGATGTCCTCCGCCTCCCCGACCGCCCCCTTCGCCTCGGCCGCCGCGATGCGCCGCGCCGGCATCCTCATCGCCCTCCTCGGCATGCTGATGTTCGCCCTCAACGACGTCATGGGCAAATGGCTGGTCGCCACCTATTCCGTCGGCCAGGTCCTGCTGCTGCGCAGCGCCGCCGCGCTGGTGGTGCTCGCCCCGATGCTCTGGCGCAGCCGGGCGCGGCTCTGGCCGCTGGAGCGGCCCTGGCTGCAGGCCGGGCGGGTGGCGGCCTCGACGCTCGAGGTCTACTGCTTCTATTTCGCCGTCACCACGCTGCCGCTGGCCAACGTGATGACCTACTGGCTCGCCGGCCCGATCTATGTCGCGGCGCTCTCGCCCTGGCTGCTCGGCGAGCGCGTCGGCCCCTGGCGCTGGGCCGCGATCCTGGTCGGCTTCGCCGGCGTGGTCGTCGCCCTGCGCCCCGGCGCCGAGCCGCTGTCGCTGGCGGTGCTGGTCTCGCTGTTCGGCAGCGCGATGTTCGCCGCCATGGTGGTCAGCGCCCGCATGCTGCGCGGCACCGCCGACGGCGCGCTGGTGTTCTGGCAGACCCTCGGCGCGCTGGTCGCCGGCCTCGCCACCGCCGCGACGGGCTGGGTCGCGCCCTCGGCGCCCGACCTGTTCCTGCTCGCGCTGCTCGGCATCGTCGCGATGCTGGCGCATCTGCTGATCGCCCGCTCGCTCAAGCTCGCCGACGCCGCCACCGTGGCCCCCCTGCAGTACACGCTGCTGCTGTGGGCGATCGTGTTCGGCTGGCTGATCTTCTCGGACACGCCCGAAGCGGCGATCCTGGCCGGGGCGGCGCTGATCACCGCCTCCGGCCTGGTGATCTGGTGGCGCGAGACCCGCGCCCGCCGCGCGGCGCGCGCCGGGGCTTGACCGCGC
>CAYTMB010000111.1:3354-7233 GCA_964438465.1 uncultured Rhodovulum sp.
GCGGCGCTCCTATCGCGCAGATCGTCACGCCACCCACCCGAGGAGCCCGCCATGATCCGCCCCTTCGCCGCGATCGCCCTCGCGCTGCTGCTGCCGCTGGCGGCGCACGCCCAGGCGACCGAGGACGCGCTCGACTTCGGCGGCGACGCCTACCGCGCCGGCGGCACGGTCGCCTTCGCGACGCCCGGCGCGCGCGACGTGTTCCTCACTGGAGAGCGGGTCGACCTGACCGCGCCGGTCGAGGGGTCGGCGCATCTCGCCGGGCGCCGCGTCGCGGTCGAGGGCGCGGTCGGCGGCGACCTCTACGCCATCGGCGCGGACGTGCGCGTCGCCGGGCCGGTCGCGGGCTCGGCCTCGCTGGCCGGGTACGACATCGAACTGCTGGCCGCGGTGGGCGGCAACCTGCGGGCGACCGGTTCGCAGATCGACGTCAAGGGCGCGGTCGGGGGCGCCGCGCTGATCGCCGGCTCCGAAGTCGCCATCGCCGCGGCGATCGCCGGCGACGCCTCGGTGACCGCCGAGACGCTGACCTGGGGCGAAGGCGCCCGGGTGGACGGCCGCCTGACGCTGTTCCAGCCCGACGGCGTCACCTTCGAGGTCCCCGCCTCGGTGGCGCCGCCCGAGCGGATCGAGCGGCGCGAGATCGAGGACGGCCCGATGATCGGCCACCTGGTCGGCCCGGGCTGGTTCGCGATCGTCGCCGGCCTGGTGTTCGGCGTGCTGCTGCTCGCGGTGCTGGCCGCGCTGGCGCCGACGCTGGCGCCCGGGAAGGTGGCGCGCCTGCGCGAGATCGTCGGCCACGGACCGTTCCGCGCGCTCGGCGCCGGCTTTCTCACCCAGTCCGCGCTGATCGGCGCGGCGATCGTGCTGGCGATCACGGTGATCGGCCTCGTGCTCGCGCCCTTCGCCGTGCTGCTGGCGGTCCTGCTCGGCATCCTCGGCTATATCGTCGCGGTCTACCTGCTCGGGGCCTGGGCGGTGACGCGGGCGGGCGCGCTGGAGCCCGACACCTTCCCCGAATACGCGCTGGCCGGCCTCGTCGGCGCGGTGATCGCGACCCTGCTGAGCCTGATCCCGCTGCTGGGCTGGTTCGTCATCCTGGCGCTGACCTTCGTCGGCGTCGGCGCGATCACCCTCGCGACGTTCGGCCGGCGGCACGCCTGACCCGGAAACCGCCCGGAGCGCGCACGCGTGCGACTCCGGGCAACCACATGATATTGCTTGCATTTCCACCCGGCGTCAACACAATCTTAACCGGCCTCGACGCCGCCGCGGACCCGCATCGCAGGATCGCGCCTTGGCGCCGCAACCCGGGCGGGGCTATCGTCTCCGCCCTTCCGACCGCGCCGCCGGGTCTCGCGGGCGGCGCCACCCAACCGCCGGTCCCCCCGGCGCACCGAAAGCAGGAGCCAGCCGCCTTGGACCGTTACGCCACCTTTCACGACCTCGCCGGCCAGTCGGTGTTCATCACCGGCGGCGGCTCCGGCATCGGCGCCGCCCTGACCGAAGGCTTCGTCGCCCAGGGCTGCAAGGTCGCCTTCGTCCAGCGCTCGGACGCCACGGCCTTCGCCGCCGAGGTCGGCGCGCGGCAGGGCGCCGCGCCGATGTTCATCCCCTGCGACATCGCCGACGTCGCGGCGCTGCAGGCGGCGATGGCGCAGGCGGCGGCCGCGCACGGGCCGATCACCGTGCTGGTCAACAACGCCGCCAACGACCTGCGCCACCCGATCGAGGGTTTTTCCGTCGCGGACTGGGACATGATGCAGGCGGTGAACCTGCGCCCGCACTTCTTCACCGCGCAGGCCGCGATCCCCGGCATGCGCGCGGCCGGCGGCGGCGCGATCGTCAACTTCTCCTCGATCTCCTACATGATGGGCAACGGCGGCTACGCCGCCTATGTCGCCGCCAAGGCCGGCATCACCGGCCTGACCCGCGGCCTCGCCCGCGACCTCGGCGCCGACAACATCCGGGTGAACGCGCTGATGCCGGGCTGGGTGCTGACGAAAAAGCAGCTCGACAAATGGGCGACCCCGGCGGACCTCGCGGCGCATCTCGACCGCCAGTGCCTGAAGGAGCATCTGGTCGAGCGCGACATCGTCGACGCCACGCTGTTTCTCGCCTCGAAGGCCTCGCGCATGATGACCGGTCAGGCGCTGGTCGTCGACGGGGGCGTCGTGGTCAGCGGATGACCCCTGCCCCGCACGCAGACTGGATCGCGGTCGACTGGATCGCGATAGACTGGGGCACGTCGAACCTGCGCGCCTGGGCGATGGACGCGGCCGATGCGCCGCTGGCCGAGGCCGCCTCGCCCGCCGGCATGAGCGGCCTCGCGCGCGCCGACTTCGAACCCGCGCTGCTGGCGCTGATCGGCCCCTGGCTCGCGCCGGGACGGGTTACCGACGCGGTCGCCTGCGGCATGGTCGGCGCCCGTCAGGGCTGGATCGAGGCCGCCTACGGCGCCGTGCCCTGCGCGCCCGCCGGCGGCGTCGTCCGGCCCGCCGTCGCCGATCCGCGGCTGGCCGTGCACATCCTGCCCGGCCTGCGGCAGGACCGGCCCGCCGACGTGATGCGCGGCGAGGAAACCCAGATCGCCGGCCTGATCGCGCGCGAGCCCGGCTTCGACGGCGTGGTCTGCCTGCCCGGCACCCATTCGAAATGGGCGCATGTCAGCGCCGGCGAGGTGGTCAGCTTCGCCTCGTTCATGACCGGCGAGCTGTTCGGCCTGCTCGCGAAGGCCTCGGTGCTGCGGCATTCGGTGGGGGCCGAGGGCTGGTCCGAGCCCGACTTCATCGAGGCCGTCGACGACACGCTGGCGCGCCCCGAGCGGCTGGCGGGGCGGCTGTTCGGCATCCGCGCCGAGGGCCTGCTGGCCGGGCTCGCGCCCGAGCGCGCCCGGGCGCGGCTGTCGGGCCTGCTGATCGGCGCCGAGCTCGCCGCCGCGCGGCCCTACTGGCTCGGCCGCGACGTGGCGCTGCTCGGCGCGACCGATCTCGCGCTGGCCTACCGGGCGGCGCTGGCGCATTGCGGCCTTGAGGCCCGGCTGTGCGACGCCTCCGAGATGACCCTTGGCGGCCTCGCCGCCGCCCGCCAGACCCTCGTCCGGGAGAGAGACCGATGAGCCGACGCCTGATCGCCATCCTGCGCGGGGTCCTGCCCGAACGCGCCGTCGAGACCGCCGAGGCGCTGGTCGCGGCCGGCGTCACCTGGATCGAGGTGCCGCTGAATTCGCCCGATCCGCTGGTCAGCATCGCCGCGATGCAGGCGGCGCTGGGCGCGCGCGCCCGCATCGGCGCCGGCACCGTGCTGACGCCGGCCGAGGTCGCCAGCGTCGCCGACGCCGGCGCCACCTTCATCGTCTCGCCGAACGCCGACCGCGCGGTGATCGAGGCGACCAGGGCGCGCGGCATGGGCTCGTACCCCGGGGTCTTCACTCCCACCGAGGCTTTCGCCGCCCTCGCCGCCGGCGCCGACGCGCTGAAGATCTTCCCCGCCGACATGATGGGAACCGGCGGGCTGAAGGCGCTCCGCGCCGTGCTGCCGCCCGCGGCGCTGGTCTACGCCGTCGGCGGCGTCGGGCCCGACGATTTCGCGGCGTGGCGGGACGCCGGCGCGCAGGGCTTCGGCCTCGGCGGCGCGCTGTTCCAGCCGGGCTGGTCGCTGGACCGCGTGACCGAGGCCGCCCGGGTCAGCGTCGCGACCTACGACGCCGCCTACGGCGGGCCCGAGGACTGATCCGCCGGCGGGCCGCGGCGCATCGCGAAGTCCCTACAGGGGCCGCCGGAATGCGGCCCCTGACACGAACTCCGTTTGATCGCCTCGGGGTTAGCCCGGACCCGGATGCGGCCGGAGCGCGCGGTGGCCGCATTCGCTTCACCGATT
>CAYTMB010000112.1:0-7174 GCA_964438465.1 uncultured Rhodovulum sp.
AGCGTCAAGCGCAAGGGGCGCGCCGGCCGGAAGGGGGGTGGCCCGGACGATCTCCGTCCGAGCGCCCCGGGCGCAGCAGTCAACGGATGCGCGTTCCGGATCGCATCAGCGGGGCGCCGCCCCGCGCGATCCGGTCGCCCGGAGCGCGCGAGCGCGGAGGGCGAGGGGCGCCGCGCATCGCCGTCGCTCTCCAATCGGTGAAGCGAATGCGGCCACCGCGCGCCCGGACACGATCGGCCGGATACTCTATTGGCCGACACCGGTTTCGCCGCGGCTCACACCCGCCGGAAGACCAGATACTGCGGCGTCCGCCCCTCGCGCAGGGCCTTCGCCTCGTAGCGCGTCCTGCGCCAGCCCGGCCAGGGCGCGCGCCAGTCCTGCGGCCCGCCCTTGACGACGAAGCCGGGCGCCGCCGCGACCGCCCGCAGCGCGTGCCGGACATAGTCCTCGATGTCGGTCGCCAGCCGCAGCTCGGCCCCGGGCGGCGTCACCCGCGCCAGCGCCGCGAGGTTGTCGGCGTTCATGAACCGCCGCGCGCGGTGCCGGGTCTTCGGCCAGGGGTCGGGATAGAGCAGGTAGACCCGCGCCAGCGCCGCCTCGGGCAGCAGCTCGAGCAGGTCGCGCGCGTCGCCGGCGTGGATGCGGACGTTTCCCACCCCCGCCGCCTCGATCCGCGCCAGCGCCATCGCCACGCCGTTGACGAAGGGCTCGGCCCCGATCACCCCGACCCCGGGATGCGCCGCCGCCAGATCCGCCAGATGCTCGCCGCCGCCGAAGCCGATCTCCAGCCAGACCGGCCGGCCGTCGCCGAACAGCGCCGCCGGATCGACCGGCGCGCGGCCCGCTTCCCCCGGCCGGGCGACGCCGGGAACCGCCAGCCGCGGCAACAGCTCGGCCAGCAGCCGCGCCTGGTTCGGACGCAGCGTCTTGCCGCGCAGCCGGCCGTAGAACACCCGCCGCGGCCCGGTCGGCGCCCCGGCCCCGCTCGCCGGCGACGGGTCCGCCGCGCCCGGCTCCCCGCCCTCCGGGCGCTCCGCCGCCGGGTCGGTCCCGGAAGGGTCATTTACAGATATCATGCAATATCAGACACTTGACCTCGGTCCCACTGTGGGACCGAGACGGGACAACCTCAGACCGCCGCGCGCAGCGCGTCGGCGAGGTCGGTCTTCTCCCAGGAAAAGCCGCCCGCCTCGTCCGGCGCCCGGCCGAAATGGCCATAGGCCGAGGTCCGCTGGTAGATCGGCCGGTTCAGGCCGAGATGGGTGCGGATGCCCTTCGGCGTCAGGTCCATCACCTGCGAAAGCGCCCTCTCGATCGCCTCCGGCGGGACGGTCCCGGTCTCGAAGGTGTCGGCGTAGATCGACAGCGGCCGCGCCACCCCGATGGCGTAGCTGAGCTGGATCACGCAGCGATGCGCGAGCCCGGCGGCGACGACGTTCTTCGCGAGATAGCGCGCCGCATAGGCCGCCGAGCGGTCGACCTTGGTCGGGTCCTTGCCCGAGAACGCCCCGCCGCCGTGCGGCGCGGCGCCGCCATAGGTGTCGACGATGATCTTGCGGCCCGTCAGGCCGGCGTCGCCGTCCGGGCCGCCGATCACGAACCGCCCGGTCGGGTTGACGTGCCAGGCGGTGTTCGCGGTCAGCCAGCCCTCGGGCATCACCTCGCGGATATAGGGCTCGACCATCGCGCGCACGTCGGCGCTGGTCATCTCCTCGTCGAGATGCTGGGTCGACAGCACCAGGCTCGATACCTCGACCGGCTTGCCGCCGGCGTAGCGCAGCGAGATCTGGCTCTTGGCGTCGGGCCCCAGCCGCGGCTCCTGCCCGGACTTGCGCGCCTCCGCCAGCCGGCGCAGCATCGCATGGGCGTAGTGGATCGGGGCCGGCATCAGCTCCGGGGTCTCGTCGACCGCATAGCCGAACATGATGCCCTGGTCGCCGGCGCCCTCCTCCTTGCCCTCGGCGGCGTCGACGCCCTGGGCGATGTGCTCGGACTGGCCGTGGATCAGGTTGTCGACCTGCAGCGTGGCCCAGTGGAAGCCCTTCTGCTCGTAGCCGATGTCCTTCACGCAGTCGCGCACGATGTCCTCGACCCGCGCCAGCACGGCGCCCGGGCCGCGCACCTCGCCGCCAACCACGACCCGGTCGGTGGTCGCGAAGGTCTCGCAGCCGACGCGCGCCTCGGGATCGGCGGTCAGGAAGGCGTCGAGAACCGCGTCCGAGATCCGGTCGCAGACCTTGTCGGGATGCCCCTCGGACACCGATTCCGAGGCAAACGTGTAGTTCTCGCGTATTTCCATCGTCGTCCAGCTCCCCTCCCGCTCGTCGCGCCCGGGCCGTCGCGCTGCCTACGCCAGCCCGCCTCGCCCGGTCAACGGCCAATCCGGCGTACGCCCCCGGCGGACCCATGCGCCGCGTCGGCGTCGCGCGCGTGGCGCCGGGGCGCCCGCGGCGCGCTGCGGCGTGGCGCATGTGGCGCCGCCTCCCGGTCCCGGGGCGGCGCGCATCGGCGCGGAGGGCGGGCGCCGCCTCCGGCCGGACCGCTTCGGCGGAACGGACCGGGCGGCGGCCGGGGTCAGCCGCAGAACACGCGGGCCACGCGGTCGTCGGTGCCGATCTCGACGTTCAGGCGTTCGGCGCGGAAATCCATCGTCACCGCCTGGCCGGGGAAGATCACCCGGTTGGGATCCGGCAGCGCCGCCGGATCGAGGGTCCCCACCGAGGTGCCGACCAGCGCCTGCAGCGCCGCCGCGCCGCAGGCGTCGTCGCCGCCGGCCGCCGCGTCCGGGGCGCCCGGCGCGCCCGGCGCACAGGCCGCGAGGGCGGCGAGGATCAGCGCCGCGGCGGGGATCTTGAGGTCGGGCATGGTCTGGCTCCTGGTCTGCTCGTGGTCGGGTCGCGTTCTGCCCGGAGGGTCGGCGCGGGCCGGCACCCAAGCACGCCGGGCCGGGCCGGGGCAAGGACGCGGCCGGGCCGGCGGCGAAAACCTGCCCGGCGCGGCCGCCGGAAGGGCCCGCGCCGGCGGTCCGGCGCGCCTCCGGGGCCGCCTTGCAAATGCCCGGACCCGCCGTTAGGTTCCGCGCCACAATTCAGCCGGGCCGGCGCGGCCGCTCCGGGACCAGAAGGGATGACCGAATGTTTGCCACACCTGCCTACGCGCAGGCCGCCACGGGCGGAGCCGCCGGTGGGCTGCTCGGCTTCGTGCCGATCCTGCTGATCTTCGTCATCATGTACTTCCTGATGATCCGGCCCCAGCAGAAGAAGATGAAGGACCACAAGGCGATGGTCGGCGCGCTGCGCCGCGGCGACCAGGTGGTCACCTCGGGCGGCATGATCGGCAAGGTGGTCAAGGTCGCCGACGCCGAAGTCGAGGTCGAACTCGCGCCGAACGTCAAGGTCCGCGTGGTCCGGAGCACCATCGCCCAGGTCACGAGCAAGACCGAGCCCGCCGAGGCCTGAGCGGGTGATCGCCCGGAGGCGATCGCCTGAACGTGACGGCGCGACGCAGGCCGCGATGGTCGGCGCCGGCCCTGGGGTTTACCCGCAATGCTGAACTTTCCCCTCTGGAAACGCCTGCTGGTGATCGCGGTCAGCCTGATCGGCGTCGCCGTGACGCTCCCGAACCTCTTCTACGACCGGGTCGAGCGCGCCAACGACGCCCGGGCCGCGATCGCCGCCGGCGCCGCCGAGACGCCCGAACTCGCGGCCGCGATGGCCGGCTGGCCCGGCTTCCTGCCCTCGAGGCTGATCAACCTCGGGCTCGACCTGCGCGGCGGCGCGCATGTGCTGGTCGAGGTGCAGCTCGCCGACGCGCAGGCCGATCGGCTTGAGGGCCTGTGGCCCGAGGTGCGCGACCGCCTGCGCGACCTGCGCGGCGAGGTCGGCGCGGTGCGCCGGCTCGACGGCCCGCCGCAGGAGCTGCGCATCCGCATCGGCGAGCCCGCCGGCCTGCAGGCGGCGCTGGCCGCGGTCGAGGCGGTGTCCCAGCCGGTGTTCTCGATCACCGGCATCGGGACGCGCGACTTTCTCGTGCGCGCCCAGGGCGCGGACGAGCTCGTCGTGACGATGAGCGAGGCCGAGATCGCGGCGATGAACCAGCGCGTGATGCAGCAGAGCCTCGAGATCATCCGCCGCCGCGTCGACGAGACCGGCACGCGCGAGCCCTCGATCCAGCGCCAGGGCGCGGACCGCGTCCTCGTCCAGGTGCCCGGCGTCGGCTCGGCCGAGGAGCTGCTGGCGGTGATCGGCCAGACCGCGCGGCTGAGCTTTCATCCGGTGGTCAACCGCACCACCGACGCCACGGTGCGGCCGGGCCTCGACGAGGTGATCCACCCGAGCCTCGACGAGCCCGGGATGTTCTACGTGCTCGAGCGCCGCGCGGTGGTCACCGGCGACCAGCTCGTCGACAGCCAGCCGAGCTTCGACCAGAACGGCCAGCCGGCGGTCAACTTCCGCTTCAACCCGCAGGGCGGCGCCGCCTTCGGCCGCTACACCGCCGAGAACATCGGCAAGCCCTTCGCGATCGTGCTCGACGACGAGGTGATCTCGGCGCCGGTGATCCAGAGCCACATCCCCGGCGGCACCGGCATCATCACCGGCAACTTCACCCCCGAGGACTCGACCCGCCTCGCGATCCTGCTGCGCGCCGGCGCGCTGCCGGCCGAGATCCGCGTGCTCGAGCAGCGCGTCATCGGGCCGGAGCTCGGCCAGGACTCGATCGAGGCCGGGCGCTTCTCCGCGCTGGTCGCGCTGCTGGCGGTCGGCGGCTACATGATCGCGAGCTACGGCTTCTTCGGCGTCGTCGCCTGCGTCGCGCTGCTGGTGAACCTGGCGCTGATCTTCGCGCTGATGACGATGATCGGCGCGACGCTGACCATGCCCGGCATCGCCGGCGTGGTGCTGACCATCGGCATGGCGGTCGATTCCAACGTGCTGATCTTCGAGCGCATCCGCGAGGAGCTGCGCACCGCGCGCGGCCCGGCGCGGGCGATGCAGCTCGGTTTCGACAAGGCGTTGAGCTCGATCGTCGACGCCAACGTCACCACGCTGATCGTGGCGGTGATCCTCTACTTCCTCGGCTCGGGGCCGGTGCGCGGCTTCGCCGTCACGCTGGGCTTCGGCATCCTCGGCACGGTGTTCACCGCGGTCTTCTTCACGCAGCTGATCCTCGCCGTCTGGTACGACTGGCGGCGCCCCAAGACGATCACGGTCTGAGAGGACTCATCCCATGCGACATCTCCGGCTGGTTCCCGACGTCACCAACATCGACTTCATGCGCTATACGCGCATCTGGCTGGTGATCTCGGCGCTCGGCGTGCTCGGCACGTTCGGCCTGCTGCTGACGCGGGGGCTCAATCTCGGCGTCGACTTCCGCGGCGGCACGATCATCCAGGCCGCGACCCCCGAGCCGTATCCGGTCGGCGACTTCCGCGAGGTGCTGACCAATCTCGATTTCGGCGACGTCGGCGTCACCGAGATCTCCGACGAGCAGGGCCGCAACGTCGTGCTGATGCGGCTCGGCACCACCGAGGACGAGCGCCCCCAGCCGGAAGTGGTCGACGCGATCCGCGCGCAGCTGTCCGAGGCGTTCCCGGGGATCGAGTTCCTGCAGGTCGACAGCGTCGGCGGCAAGGTCTCGGGCGAGCTGGTGCGCTCGGGCGTGCTGGCGCTGGTCCTGTCGTTCGCCGGGATCATGGTCTACGTCTGGCTGCGATTCGAATGGCAGTTCGCCGTCGGCGCCGTGGCGTCGCTGGTGCATGACGCGATCGTCACGGTCGGGCTGTTCAGCCTGCTGCAGCTCGAGTTCAGCCTCACCATCGTCGCGGCGGTGCTGACGGTGGTCGGCTACTCGATCAACGACACCGTGGTGGTGTTCGACCGCATGCGCGAGAACCTGCGCAAGTTCAAGAAGATGCCGCTGCCCGAGGTGATGAACCTGTCGCTGAACGAGACGCTCAGCCGCACGGTGATGACCTCGGTGACCACGCTGATCGCGCTCCTGGCGATCTATTTCTTCGGCGGGCCGGTGGTGTCGGGCTTCGCGCTGGCGATGATCGTCGGCGGCATCTTCTGCGGCACCTATTCCTCGATCTACGTCGCCGGCGCGGCGGTGCTCTGGCTCGGCGTCAAGCGCGACTGGTCGAAGGCCGGCGGCGAGCCGGCCGCAGGGACCCGGTTCGGCAAGACCGAAGCCTGACGCCGGATGCGGATCACCGAGGTTCATTTCGACGGCGCGCCGCCGGTCGAAGGCTACGGTCCCGGTTTCTTCCGCGTCGCCGGCGTCGTGCGCCGGGGGCCGCTGGCGCTGCTGCCCTCCGGCGCCGCCGGCTGGGCGGGCCTGCCCGAGGTCGCGGCCTTCCTCGCCGAGGCGGAGAAGATCGACGTGCTGCTGCTCGGGATGGGCGCGGAGATCCGGCCCCTAGACCCGGCGCTGCGCGCGGCGCTCGAGGCCGCCGGCCTCGGGGTCGAGATCATGGCGACGCCGCCGGCCTGCCGCACCTACAACGTGCTGCTCGGCGAGGGCCGGCGCATCGCGGCGGGGCTGCTCCCGGTCTGAGTGTCTTGCCCAGCGGGCGGCCTCCCCCTGTTCTTCCCCGCAACGCCGGTTTCGGAAGGAAAACAGAGCCGATGGCGCCGGCGCCGCGCAACCAGCGGATGTTCGACTCGCGTGAGGCGATGCTGGGGCTCCGAGTCGGGAACCGGGAGCGGAGTCGGGGGTTCTCTTGCCGAGGGCAGGTCGTATATATGGCCGGCCGCATCCCGCGCGTCCGCGCGCCAACATACCGAGGTAGTCATGGCTTTCGAACTTCCCCCGCTCCCCTACGCGCATGACGCGCTGGCCGACAAGGGCATGTCCAAGGAGACGCTCGAGTTCCACCACGACATCCACCACAAGGCCTATGTCGACAACGGCAACAAGCTGATCGCCGGCACCGAGTGGGAGACGAAGTCGGTCGAGGAGATCGTCAAGGGCACCTACAAGGCCGGCGCGGTCGCGCAGAACGGCATCTTCAACAACGCCAGCCAGCACTGGAACCACACCCAGTTCTGGGAGATGATGGGCGGCGACGGCAAGATGCCCGGCGCGGTCGAAAGCGCTCTGAAGGAGGCCTTCGGCTCGGTCGACAAGTTCAAGGAGGAGTTCGCCGCCGCCGGCGCCGGCCAGTTCGGCTCGG
>CAYTMB010000113.1:0-7169 GCA_964438465.1 uncultured Rhodovulum sp.
CCGCCTTCCATGTCGCGCACGAACGGCGGCCCGTAGACCGGCGCGAGCACCAGCCCCTTGCCGCCGATCTCCACCGCCCGCTCCGGATTGCGCGCCTGCTGGACGAAGCTCCGCGGCGCCGTGGCGCACAGCTTGCGCGCGAGCCCCTTCGGCAGATGCACCCGGTCCCCGCGCACCTCCGCGCCGGCGTCGCGCCAGCGCGCCAGCGCCTCGGGGTTCTCGGCGAAGACCACGCCGATCTCCTCCAGCACCCGGTCGGCGTTGGCCTCGATCAGCGCCAGCCCCTCCTCGTCGAGGATCTCGTAGTTCGGGATGCGCCGGCGGATGAAGGGCGCCGCCTCGATCTTCGGCGCGTTGCGCTCGGCCCGGCGCGCGGCGCCGCCGCCGCCGCGGCGATGCCGCGTCCCCGTCCCGGCCTCGACGTCCGCGTCGCCCATGTCTCCGCCCTCCCGGACCCGCGGTCCGCTGACCCAACGCCCCTTCCTACGCCGAGGCGCGCCCGCCGTTCCGGCCGATTTCGCCGCCCGGCGCGCCGTCCGCGACATCGGCGCCGCGCCGCGTCACCCGCCCCGGCGTCCGGCGGAGGCGCCGACGGGGCGGCGCGCGGCGTCGAGCGACGGCTCGGCCGCGAGCAACCGCCGCACGAACCGCCGCGCGCCGGCCTCGCTCCAGTGGTCGCTGTCGCGCCAGTACATCACGTCGCAGGTCATGAAGTCCTTCGCCATGTCGAACCTGACGGCGTCGATCAGCGAAACGTACTCGACGCCCGCGCTCCCGGCGGCGGCGGCGAGGCGGCGGTCGAGATCGGCGAACAGCTCCGCCTGGCCGTCGCGCAGGGCGTAGCGATACCCGCAGCCGCCGTTCAGGATGAAGTTCAGCCCGATATGCGGCTGGACGCGCGGCCCGACCCAGATCACGCGCGCCGACGGGTCGAGCGCCGCGAAGGCGCGCAGCAGCGGCGCCTCGCGCGCGATCCGCGCCTCGAAGATCTTGAGCCCCTGACCGGCGACCCGGCCGTATTCGGGGATCCGCGTCAGGTAGTCCCGGCTTTGCTCGCCATTCGGCGCCGTCAGCAGGCGCTGCCCGGCGAGGGTGTAGAGGATGGTCCGGAACGCGCCCGGCTCCTCGCGCAGCAGGCGGCGGAAGCGGTCGAGGTCGCAGTCCGGCTGGCGCCGCGCGCCGATCTGGCACGACCAGTAGGTGATGCCGAACACGAAGGCGTCGCCGTGCAGCGCGTACATGCCGTTGAACAGGTCGATCGCGTGGCTGTCGCCGAAGATCGCCATGCCGGGGCCGAACCGCCGCCGGCAGTCGCGCAGCCGCGCCACCGTCGCCTCGTCGAGCGTCGCCACGTTGAACTTGCAGGCGCCGTCGTCGAGATAGACGTTCTCGATCAGCCCGGCGGTCTCATAGAGATCGTAGACCTGCGCGGCCTTCGCGCTCGCGGGACGCCAGGACGCCTCCCGCCCGTCGGTGACCGCGCCGTAGACGCCGAAGCCGACCAGGCCGGCGGCGGCGAGGCCCGAGGCGGCGAACACCGCGCGGCGCGACGGCAGCGGCGGCGCCCCGGACCGGCGGAACGGCGCCTCGACGTAGCGCCAGCTCAGATAGCCGAGGACGAGCGACGCCGCCGACAGCGCCAGCATGACCTCCGCGCTGGGATGCGTCATGCTGCGGATGCGCGCGAACACGAACAGCGGCTGGTGCCACAGGTAGACGCTGTAGCTGATCAGGCCGATCCCGACCATCGGGCGCAGCGACAGCAGGCGCCCCACCAGCGTCCGGGCGTCGCCGTAGAGGATCACCAGCGCCGCGCCGCCCACCGGCGCCAGGGCATAGACCGACGGGAACGGCGTCGCGGCATCGAAGGCGAAGACCGAGGCTGCGACCAGCGCGAGGCCCAGCCCCGCCAGCAGCGCGTTGGCGCGCGGCGGCGCGTTCGCCAGCAAGAGCGCGCAGATCGCCCCGGCGCCCAGCTCCCAGGCCCGGGTCGGGATCAGGAAGAAGTTCGGCGTCGGCGCGTTCCGCGACCCCCACTGCGCCAGCGCGAGGCTGGCGAGCGACAGGGCGACGGCGATCCACAGCAGCCGCCGCGCCCCGAATCGCCATCCGACGAACAGCAGCACCGGAAAGACGATGTAGAACTGCTCCTCGACCGCGAGGCTCCAGGTGTGCAGCAGCGGATTGAGCTCGGCGGCGGGCGCGAAATAGTCGTCCGTCCGCCAGAAATAGATGTTCGACACGAACAGGACCACGGCGACCAGCGCGCGCGCATAGCCTTCGAGCTGCGGCGGCGTCATCCACAGCCAGGCCGCCGCCGTCGTGCAGGCCAGCACGAAGAACAGCGCCGGCAGGATCCGCCGCGCCCGGCGTTCGTAGAACCGCGCGATCGAGAAGCGGCCGCCCGCCAGATCCTCGACCAGGATCGAGGTGATCAGATAGCCGCTGATGACGAAGAACACGTCGACGCCGACGAATCCGCCCGAAAACCAGCCGAACTCGGCGTGGAACAGGATCACCGGAACCACCGCGACCGCGCGCAGCCCGTCGATTTCCGGCCGGTGGCGCATCGCTACGCCCCCCGCCGGCGAAGCGCGCGCGGCGGTCGCAACGGCGTCGGTCGCCCGGAGCGACCCGTCCATGCCATAGTCCGCCGCGAAACGCGGCAGAATCGATGTGTATGCATCGCCCAGCCCTAGCCGCGCGATGAATCTGCGCGGCATCTTCGGAATCTGTCGTTCTAATCAGAACGGTTGTCCGGCGGATCGGCGGCCGGAATAGCCACTTGGGAATCGCACCCAAGTCCATGCGATGCGCGAAGGGTACATCGCCGCAGCCGCGAATCCAAGCGCCGACCGGCGCCCCGGCGAGAATGGTTAACGCCGCGGCGCCGGCTCAGGTCCCGGCTTCGTCGGACGAGGCGATCGCCGCGCGCAGACGGGACTCGAGCGACCGGCGCTTGGCCTCGGCGTGCAGCTTCAGGCCGAACAGGTCCTTGACGTAGAACACGTCAACCGCCTGCTTGCCGTAGGTGGCGATGATCGCGCTGGCGATCGAGACGTTGTTGGCGGTCAGCGTGGCCGCGAGGTCGTAGAGCAGCCCGGGGCGGTCGCGGGTCTCGACCTCGATGATGGTGTAGATGTCCGAGCCGGTGTTGTCGAAGGAGACCCGCGTCGGCACGAAGAAGTCGCGTTCGCGCCGCTTGATGCGGTCCTTGTCCCGCAGCGCGCTGCCTGCGGCGATCTCGCCGCGCAGGGTGCGGGCGACCGAGGTGCGCAGCCGCGCGAGCCGCGAGCTCTCGTAGGGCTTGCCGGCCTTGTCCTGGATCCAGAACGCCGCGGTGGCGATGCCGTCCGACGAGGTGTAGGTGCGCGCATCGACCACGTTGGCCCCGGCCAGCGCCAGCGCGCCGGCCAGCCGCGCGAAGATGCCGGGGTGGTCCGACATCGCGAAGCAGACCTGGGTGGCGTCGCGCTCGAAGTCCAGCTCGGCGTGGATCGCCGGCTCCTCGCCGCCGCCGAGGCGCTGGATCAGGTCGGCGAAGATCGCATGGGTGCGGGTGTCGAAACCGAGCCAGTACGGCGTGTAGTGCCGCGCCGCCTCGGCGGCGATCGCCTCGGGCGTCCAGTCCGGCATCGCCTGGGCGAGCGCGTCCCTGGCCGCGGCGGCGCGATCCGGACGGCTGGCGGACTGGCTGCCGCCGGTCAGATGCTCCAGCGTCTCGGTGTAGAGCGCGCGCAGCAGCATCGCCTTCCAGTTGTTCCACACGCCCGGGCCGACGCCGCGGATGTCGCAGACCGTCATCACCGTCAGCAGCTTCAGCCGCGACGGGCTTTTCACCGCGGCGGCGAAGTCGCGCACGGTGCGCGGATCGGCGAGGTCGCGTTTCTGCGCGACGTCCGACATGCGCAGATGGTTCCGCACCAGCCATTCGACCAGCTCGGCGTCGTCGGCCTCGAGCCCCAGCCGCGGGCACAGCTCGCGCGCGATCGCGGCGCCGAACTCGGAATGGTCGCGCCCGGAGCCCTTGCCGAGATCGTGGATCAGCAGCGCGACATAGAGCGCCCGGCGATTGACCCCCTTCGCGACGATCTCGGAGGCGATCGGCAGCTCGGCCCGGAGCGCGCCGCGCTCGATCTGGCTGAGGGTGGAGATCGTCTGGATGGTGTGCTCGTCCACCGTGTAGTGATGGTACATGTTGAACTGCATCATCGCCACCACCCGGCCGAACACCGGGATGAAGGCGCCGAGCACGCCGACCTCGTTCATCAGCCGCAGCGCGCGTTCCGGGTTGTTGTGGCTGAGCAGCAGCTCGAGGAAGATGCGGTTGGCCTCCGGGTTCTCGCGCAGCGTATCGTCGACCAGCGCCAGGTTCGCCGCGATCAGCCGCAGCGCGTCGGGATGGATCGGCGTGTCGGTGGCCAGCCCCTCCTCGAACAGCCGCAGGATGTTGACCGGATCGGCGAGGAAGCTCTCCGGATCGGCTATGTCGAGCCGGCCGTGCTTGAGGACGTAGCCGGGCGCCGCGGCGTCCCTGCCCCTGGCGAAGACCTTGCGGATGGTCTGGCCGAGGCTCGGGCGCGGCTTGACATGGCGCGCCTCCAGCCCGGCGAGGAAGATGCGCGTCAGGTCCCCGACATGCTTGGCATGGGTGAAATACGCCTGCATGAAGCGCTCGACCCCGCGCTGGCCCGCGGTCGGGACATAACCGAGGATCGCCGCGATCTCGACCTGGGTGTCGAAGGTCAGCTGCTCGGTCGCGCGCGCGGTCAGCAGGTGCAGATGCACCCGGGTCATCCACAGGAAGGACTCGGCCTCGGCGAACACCCGGTACTCTTCCGGCGTGAACACCCCGAGCGCCACCAGATCGTCCGGCGTCGCGGCGCGAGTC
Organism: uncultured Rhodovulum sp.; assembly: GCA_964438465.1. Taxonomy (GTDB): domain Bacteria; phylum Pseudomonadota; class Alphaproteobacteria; order Rhodobacterales; family Rhodobacteraceae; genus Amaricoccus. Next base: position 4,892 of record CAYTMB010000113.1, read on the forward strand.
AGGTATTTCGCGATCCAGAACAGCGTCTGCAGGTCGCGCAGGCCGCCCTTGCCCTCCTTGACGTTGGGCTCGAGCAGATAGCGCGTGGCGCCCTGGCGGCTGTGCCGCTCGGCGCGCTCGGCGAGCTTGAGCGCGACGAACTCCGGCCCGGTGCCGCTGAACAGCTCGGTCCAGAGCCGGTCGTTCAGCGTCTCGGCCAGCGCGCGCTCGCCCCACAGGAAGCGGTTCTCCAGCAGCGAGGTGCGGATGGTGACGTCGCTGCGCGCCAGCCGCAGGCAGTCCTCGGCGGTCCGCACCGCGTGGCCGACCTTCAGCCGCAGATCCCACAGGCAGTAGAGCACGCTCTCGATCAGGCTCTCGCCCCAGGCGGTCTGCTTGTAGGGGGTGATGAACACCAGATCGACGTCCGAGAACGGCGCCATCTCGGCGCGGCCGTAGCCGCCGACGGCCAAAGCGGCGATGCGCTCGGTCGAGGTCGGATTGGCCAGCGGATGCAGCCATTTCAGCGCCAGATCGAGCGTCAGGGTGACGATCCGGTCGGTCAGCCAGGCGTAGTCGTGGATCGCCCGGTGCGCCTCGGACGGCGCGGCCTCGATGGCCGCGGCGATCCGCGCCCGGCCGGCGGCGTTGGCGGCGCGCAGCGGCTCGATCGCCCGGGCGCGCCGCGCGCCGGTGTCGGGCGCGGCGGCGGCGGCGGCGTCGATGGCCGCGCGGGCCTCGGCCACGTCGAGGATCGCGTCCGGCGACGCGAGCAGTCCGTTCCAGTCCTGGCGCAGCGACGGCGGCCTGCCCTCGTCAGTTGCCAAGGCGGTCGAAGCCGCGCGCCGCGCGGGAGATCACGGCGGCGCCGCCGCCACGCACCTCGACGATCGCGAGATTGCGCTGGCTGAGGCCGTCGGGGGAGAACCGGAAGGCGCCGTTGGCGCCGGCGAAACCCTGGGCCTGGGTGACGCGGGCGGTCGAGAACGGCGCGCCGCCGCTCGCCCGCGCCTCGGCGATCAGCGCGCCCACCGCGCCGACGCCGTCGTAGGCGAGCACCGCCAGCTCATGCGGGGCCGAGCCGTAGGCGTTGGCGTAGCGGCCCTGGAACGCGGCGAGCAGGCCGGGATCGGGCGCCGCGTAGACCGCGCCCTGCAGGCTGGCCCGCCCCAGCGTATCGGCGTCCTGACCCCAGGGCTGCAGCCCCATCAGCAGGGCGCGGTCGACCGTCAGCCCGTTGGCGCGCAGCCCGTCGGCGACGATGCCCGCGGTCGAGCGCTCGGTGAGGAACACCGCGTCGGCGCCGGCGTTCTGCAACGTGACCGACATCATCGCGACGGTGTCGCTGACGCCCTGCTGGGAATAGGGATAGGCCTGCGTCGAGACCACCCGGCCGCCGGCGGCGTTGACCGCCGCGATCACCGAATCGCGGATCACCGCGTCGGTCTCGCCCTGGACGTAGAGCACGCCGAAATTGTTCAGCCCGCGCCCGCGCGCAAACCCGACCAGCGCGCCGGCCGAGGCCCCGGGGGTGACGCCGAGCAGGAACACGCCCGGCGCCGCGATCTCGGGATTGTTCGAGAAGGTCAGCATCTTGACGCCGGCGTTGCGCGCGACCGGATCGGCGCCCGCGGTCTCGGTGCTGAGCAGCGGGCCGACGATGATCTTGGCGCCCTCGTTGATCGCCCGCGTGGCGGCGGCCTGGCCGCCGGCCAGCGTGCCGCCGGTCTCGTAGACCACCAGATCGATGTCGGCGTTGCGCACGTCCGCCTGCGCGAGACGGCCGGCGTTGACGAGATCGCGGCCGATCTGCTGGAGGTTCGGGTCCGACGCGCCGAGCGGGACCAGCAGCGCGACGCGCACCGGCTGGTTCACGTCGACCGCGACGCCGTCGTCGCCCCCGGCGCCGGGCACGGCGATCGTGGCGCAGGCGCCGAGCAGCACGAGGGCCGCGGCCGCGGCGGTCCGCGCCAGCAGGCGGCGCAGCGATATTGGTGTTGACAGCGTCATCGCGCGACCCGAGCCTCCCGTTCCCGTCCCTTTGGGACCCGGACGCTACGGTCTGGGTCCGGAAAAGTAAACTTGCAATGGATGAAGACCGGACCGCAGGCGCGCGCGCCGCGGCGCTCGCGCCGGGCCTCTATCTGGTCGCGACCCCGATCGGGGCGGCGCGCGACGTCACGCTGCGCGCGCTCGACATCCTGGGCGCCGCGGACCTGCTCGCCGCCGAGGACACCCGCCAGGCGCGCAAGCTGCTGGAGATCCACGGGGTGAAGCGCGACCCGCGCACGATCCTGCC
>CAYTMB010000114.1:0-7119 GCA_964438465.1 uncultured Rhodovulum sp.
GGAGGGCGAGGGGCGCCGGGCTTACCTGTCGCTCTCCAATCGGTGCGCGCCTGCCAGGGGCAGGCAGGCGCGCACCGATTTGTCGACGGACAAATCGGTGAAGCGAATGCGGCGGCCGCGCGCTCCAGCCGCATCCGGGTCCGGGCCCGCTCCGAGCCGATCAAACGGCGTTCGGATGACGCCGCAGCGGCCCGCGCCCCGCCGGGGTCGGGCGCGGACGCTCAATCGCCGAGATAGTCGGCCAGTCCGGCGCGATGCAGATCCTCGCCCGAGACATGGTGCATCTGGTCCGGCGGCGTGTTCCGCGCGCGGTCGAGGATCTCCTCCGGGACGCCGAGCGCGCCCAGCCGGGCGATCAGGTCGTCGGTCGCCAGACCGGAGACAAATCGCCCCAGCTCGCTGTCCGGGTTCGCCAGCGCGCTGCCGCGGTGAAACCCGAACCGGGCGTCGGGCGTGACGTACAGCTTGGCGCTTGACAGCGCGACGATGACGCAGGCGCTTTCGCAGCCGCTGTTGACGAAGGTCGCGAGGTCGTTGTCGGCGATGAACGCGCCGATCCGCGCCGCGGACTCGATCAGCCCGCCGCCGCTGTGCAGCTGAACCAGCCGGATCTCGTTCAGGGCGCTCTCGCGCACCAGCGACTCGAAGGTGTCGAAGCCGATCTCGCCGTCCAGCAGCAGCACGCCGTCGCCGGCATAGACGAAGCTGGCGCCGGGCGAGGCCGCGAGCGCGAGCGCCATCTCCAGCGAGGCGCGGTGGTTCGTCAGGCGTCCCGTCGCGAATCCCGCCTGCAGCAGCGCCAGGGTCCAGCACAGCAGCGCGGCGAGCGTGCCGGGCGCGCGCAGCCGGCCGGCGCGGTCGGTCGAGCTCAGGATCGCGACGACGAGGCCGAGAAGGAAAAACGCCACGCAGACGGCGGACAGGATCGCGTGGCCCGTCTGGACGCTCCACGGCAGGCGGCCGGCGCCCGCCCCGAAAAACGCCGCCGCGCAGCCGAGAAGCAGCAGCGCCGATACAAGGACTGACCGCATTCCCGCCCCGCCGGCTTTCAGATCTCGCTTATGGCGACCGCGATTCCGGCCAGAAGCACGATCAGGACGATCCCGATCAGGTTCAGGAGGTACTGCGCGCTTCCGCTCGGGCGATGCCAGACGATGTAGCGGCCTTCGTCCCAGGCCGTCTTGGTGTTGCTGGCCAGGCGCCGGTAGGAAAACCACAGCGTGAACAGGGCAATGATCGGGACGCCGAGGCCGAGGCCCCGGAACAGCACGGAAAAGTCCCGCGACAGGCCGGCCGCCAGCCCCGGCTTCGCGCCGTCGAGGCGGGTCACCTTCACGCCGAAGATCAGCTTGCCGAGGGTGAAGCCGGTCACGCCGATCAGCGCGCCGCCGATGATCGAGGCGAGGACCGCCGTCAGGATCAGGTCGAGAAGCGGGCCGGCCCCCGAGTCGAAGCTGGCGAAGAACGACGCGGCGGTCGCCGGCGCGACGGCAAAAAACCCGATGCCGAGCAGGATGGCGCCGACGACGCCGTTCAGCGTGGTGTCGAGCACCCGGGCGGCGTATCGCCGCCACGGCGTCGGCGGGTAGGCGAGCCAGCCCGAGGCGGACTCGAGCGCCGCCGCCGCGGACTCGGGCGCCGCCGCGGGCTCGGCCGGCGCCGCGGCGGCGTCGCCCGGGCGGGCCAGCCCCTGCGTCCAGTTGCGCTCGCGCGCGGCGACATCGCCCTGCGGCGCCGGTTCGTCCGGTTCGGCCGCCTCGCCTTCGACCGTTGCGCCAGGGCCGCGCGCGTCCTCGAGCGCGCCGACCTGCCCGAACGGCGCCCAGGACCCGGAGCCGGACCGCCGCACCAATGTGCCGTCCCCGATCAATCCGCTTTGTCTTATCGTCCTGAGTTTTTCGAGGTTGAACGGGCCGACCTCGTTTTCACCGTCATTGTAGTAATACACCGGCGGTCTTCCTCTCTGCCTTGGCCTCTTCGGGAAACTACAGCATTCGCCGTCGCCGGTGTCGAGCGACGGGATCTCGCGGCGCAGGTCGGCCGGACGCAACGGCCCCGGCGCGGCCGGAGGGCGCCCACGATCCGCTCACCGGCCGGCGCGCGACGCCGCGGACCGGTCCCGGCGGCGGGCGGCGGCGGCCCGCGCCTAGTCCCGCGCCGGCATCGCCGCGTCGTCGAGCGCCGTGGCGCGGATCCAGGCCGGTCGCGCCCGCAGGCGGGCGACGTAGCCGGTCAGCGCCGGGCGGTCCTCGATGACGCCGAACTGCATCGCCCAGCCGATCTGCGCGCCGACGTAGACATCCGCCGCGGTGAACTGCGCGCCGCACAGGAACGGGCCGGCCCCGACCGCCGCCTCCAGCGTGTCCACCACCAGCCCGAGGCTGCCGTAGCCGACCGTGCTCGACCGCTCCGGCGGCGGCTCGAAGCCCAGCGCCTGGTTGGTCACCGCCGCCTCCAGCGGGCCGGACCCGAAGAACAGCCAGCGGTAGTACGCCCCCCGCGATCCCGGCGGCGGCGCCAGCGCCGCCTCGGGAAAGGCGTCGGCGAGATAGGCGCAGATCGCCGCGCATTCGGTCACCACGACCTCGCCGCGGCGCAGCGCCGGCACCTTGCCCATCGGGTTGATCGCCAGATACTCCGGCGACTTCATCGGCGGCCCGAACGGCACGTAGACCGTCTCGTAGGGCGCGCCGACCTCCTCCAGCATCACATGCGCGATGCGCCCGCGCGACATCGCATTGGTGTAGAAGATCATCTCCGCGGCCATCGCCGTCCCTCCCTGCTGCGCCGCCGTTCAGCCGGCGAGTTCGTCCATCTTGCGCGCGAGCCTGGCGTCGAGCGCGGTCAGCCCGCCGGCGTCATGCGTGCTCAGCGTGACCTCGACGGTCTTGTAGACGTTCGACCACTCCGGGTGGTGGTTCCACTTCTCCGCCCACAGCGCCACCCGGGTCATCCAGCCGAACGCCTCGATGAAGTTGCGGAACACGAAGGTCTTTTTCAGCGCGTCGCGCCCCTCCACCGCGGCCCAGCCGGCCTCGGTCAGCGCGGGCAGGGCCTCCGCCCGCTCGGTCTCAGTCAGTTTCTCGGGCAAGCTCGTCTCCTTCGCTGCGGCGGAACGGACCATAGGCCGTCAGCACCTCGATTTCGCGGTCGACCGCCCGGCGCTCGGCGTCGAGATACTGCGCCACCGCCCGCGCGAAGCCCGGGTCGGCGATCCAGTGCAGCGAATGGATCTCGACCGGCAGATAGCCCCGCGCCAGCTTGTGCTCGCCCTGCGCCCCGGCCTCGACCCGCGCCAGCCCCCGGGCGATGGCCCAGGCGATCGCCTGATAATAGCACAGCTCGAAATGCAGGCAGGGATGTTCCTCGATGCAGCCCCAGTACCGCCCGTACAGCGCCTCGCGGCCGATGAAGTTCAGCGCGCCCGCCACCCAGGCCCCCTCGCGGCGCGCCAGCACCAGCAGGATGTCGCCGCGCAGCACCGCCTGCGCCCGCTCGAAGAACGCCCGCGTCAGGTAGGGCGAGCCCCATTTCCGCGCGCCGGTGTCCTGGTAGAACCGCCAGAACGCGTCCCAGTGCGCGGGCTCGATCGCGTCGCCGGTCAGCGCCACGATCTCGCCGCCGAAAGCCTGCGCCTGCGCGCGCTCCTTGCGGATCGCCTTGCGCTTGCGCGAGGACAGGTCGGCGAGAAAGCCGTCGAAATCCGCGTAGCCGCGGTTCGCCCAGTGGAACTGCTGTGTCGTGCGCGCCAGCAGCCCGGCCGCCTCGCCCCAGTCGCGCTCCTCCGCGGTGCAGAAGGTGACATGCAGCGACGACACCCCGTTCGCCTCCGCCAGCCGCGTCGCCGCCTCGACCAGCGCCGCGCGCCCCACCGCCTCGAAGCCCGGCCGGGTCAGGAACCGCCGCCCGGTGGCCGGCGTGAACGGCACCGCCGCCTGCAGCTTGGGATAGTACCGCCCGCCGGCGGCCTCGTAGGCATGCGCCCAGTTGTGGTCGAAGATGTATTCGCCCTGGCTGTGCGACTTGGCGTAGAGCGGCATGACCGCGATCACCGCTCCGCCCCGCCGCGCGACCAGATGCCGCGGCCGCCAGCCGGACCGCCCGCCGACCGAGCCCGAATCCTCCAGCGCCAGCAGGAAACGGTGGGTGGTGAACGGATCGGCCGGCCGCGGCCCGCCCGCGTCGGCGCAGGCGTCCCAGTCGGCGGCGGCGACCTCGGCGATCCCGCCCAGCACGCCGATCTCGATGCTGTCGCCGCCGTCCATCCAAGCGCCCTCCGTTGCGTGCAAAGCAGATGGCGGCCGCGAGGCCCGCGTCAATCCGGGATCGCCGGCCGGTAGCCCTCGAAGGTGATGTTGTCGGCCACCCGGCGCGCGGCCGCCTCCTCGACCGGGCTGCGCACGGTCCAGGTCAGGATCGCCAGCCCCGCCGCCCGCAGCCGGGCCAGCGCCGGATTGTCGAGATCCGCCCTGTCGTGCGAGACGAAGACCGACCCGGTCCGCTCCGCGTCCACCAGCCCGGCGAGCTCGGCGCGGCGATAGTCGGGCAGGCTCCAGTCGGCCTCCTCGAAGCCGCAGGAGGTGAGGCCCCGCGGCACGTCCGGCGCGGCCGCGGCCAGCGCCGCGACCGAATGCGGGTTGAACGACATCACCGCCACCGGCCCGGCGTAGCCGGCCAGCAGCGCGGCCACCCGCGCCTCCAGCGGCCCGACCTCGGGGCCGAGCGCGCCGGTCTGGTCCTTGACCTCGATCAGCAGCGGCGCCCGGCCCGCGACCAGCGCGAGGATCTCGGCCAGCGTCGGGATGGTCTCGTCGGTCCCGTCCAGCCGGATCCCGCCCAGCACCTCGGCGGAATGGTCGGCGATCAGCCCCGGCGCGCCGGTCAGCCGCGGCAGCGCCTCGTCGTGGAACACCATCGCCTCGCCGTCGGCGGCGCGCTGGATGTCGATCTCGACGCCGTAGCCCGCCGCGACCGCCGCGGCGACCGCGGCGCGGCTGTTCTCGACCACGCCGGCCGCGCGCGTGTGCAGCCCGCGATGCGCGAGCGGCAGGCGCAGGAAACCGGCGGGCAGGTCACTCAAGCGCGAAGATCCCCTCGATCTCGACCGCGACGCCCAGCGGCAGCGACCCGGCGCTGACCGCCGAACGGGCGTGCCGGCCCTTCTCGCCGAGCAGCTCGACCAGGAAATCCGACGCGCCGTTGACCACCTTCGGCTGCTCGGTGAACTCCGGGACCGAGTTGACGAAGCCGGTCAGCTTGACCACGCGGATGCGCCCGAGATCGCCGCCGGCCGCCTTGCGGGCCTGCGCCAGCAGCGCCAGCGCGCAGGTCCTGGCCGCCGCCGCGCCCGCCGCCACGTCGAGGTCGCGCCCGAGCTTGCCGAGGATCAGGCCGTCCGCGTCCTGGCTGATCTGGCCCGAGACATAGACCATGTCGCCCGCGACGACGAAGGGAACGTAGTTCGCCGCCGGCGCCGGGGCGTCGGGCAGGGTGACGCCGAGTTCGGCGAGGCGCTGGTCGATCGAGGACATGGGTCGGGCTCCGTATGGGTGACGTTCGCGCCCTTATAGGCGGCGCGCGGCGGAGCGAACAGCCCGCAGGCGCGTCGAAGGCGCGCCGGCGGATGGCGTCCCGGCGCAAACCCGGCTAAAGCAGGGCCCGCGATGCGAAGGATAGGCGTTTGATCGGCATACGACCCCGACCGGCCGGCATGGCCGGATGCGCGCTGGCGCTGGCTCTGGCGCTGGCCGGCTGCGGACCCGCGGCCTGGCCGCCGCTCGAGGACGATCCGTTCGAGGAGTCCAATCGCCAGGCCCATGCGCTGAACACATCCCTCGACTCCGCCGCCTTCGGTCCCGTCGCGCGCGGCTACGGAACCGTGGTGCCGGAGCCCGCCCGCAACGGCGTGACCAACTTCGTCAACCACAGCCGGCTGCCCGCCGGCGCCATTCAGTACGGCCTTCAGGGCCGGCCGGTGAAGGTGCTCGAAAACTCGATGCGCTTCGCGATCAACACCGTGTTCGGCTTCGGCGGCCTGCTCGACCCGGCCGCCGAGATGGGCCTGCCCTACCGCGAGACCGGCGTCGACGAGACGATGCATGTCTGGGGCGTGCCGACCGGCGGCTATCTCGAGATCCCGGTCGGCGGCCCGGGCACCGAGCGCGACTGGGCCGGCTACGTGCTCGACGCCTTCGCCGATCCGCTGTTCTACCTGACCGCCGGAACCGCCTCGGCGGCGCTGGTCGGCGTGCGCACCGTCGATCTGCTGCACGACCGCTACAAGCTCGACCCGGCGCTGCAGTCGATCCTGTACGAGAGCCAGGACAGCTACACCGCCCAACGCATAAGTTATTTGCAGAACATGCGCGCGCGCCTGCAGGGTGGCACCGAGCTCGACGTGCTGGAGGATCCCTATGCCGATTTTTGAACCCGGGCGCGGCCCGAACCGGCGCATCGTCCTCGGCGCCGGGCTGGCGCTCGCCGCGACGGCGCTGCTGGCGCCGGTCGCCGGCCGCGCCGCCGCCGCCACGGACCGCGCGCAGGCGCTGGTCGCCAGCCTCAGCGACACGCTGATCGCGCTGTTGCGCTCCGGCCGGTCCCAGGCCCAGCTCATCGGCGACTTCGAGGCGCTGCTGGCGCGCTACGCCGACATGCCGGTGGTCGCCTCCAGCGTGCTCGGACCGCCCTGGCGCGGCGCCTCGGCGGCGCAGAAGCAGGCCTTCGTCGCGGCGTTCCAGTCCTATCTCGCGCGCAAGTACGGCAGCCAGTTCCGCGACTATCAGGACGCGCAGATCCGGCAGGTCCGCGCCCGCGACGCCGGCAAGTCCGGCGTGCTGGTGGAAACCTCGGTGATCCGCCCCGGGCGCGCTCCCTACCAGGTCGAATGGCAGGTCAGCGAGCGCGGCGGGGCGCCCAAGGTGGTCAACCTGATCATCGAGGGCGTCTCGATGCTGACCAACGAGCGCGCCGAGGTCGGCGCCATGCTCGAAGCCTCCGGCGGAAACCTCGACAGGCTCATTGCCCGGATGCGGGCCTCCGCCTGACCGGCGCCGGGGCTGACATGTGAACCGAACTCCGCTTGATCGCCTCGGGGCGCGCCCCTTCGAACGATGCGCGCCC
>CAYTMB010000115.1:0-7014 GCA_964438465.1 uncultured Rhodovulum sp.
CTGGCCCATCAGGCCGGCGAAGGCGGAGGTGGCCTTGCGGTTGAAGTCGCCCTCGAGGCCGTGGCCGACCGCCTCGTGCAGCAGGATCCCGGGCCAGCCGGGGCCGAGCACGACGTCCATGACGCCGGCGGGGGCGGGTTCGGCCTTGAGGTTGACGGCGGCGATGCGCAGCGCCTCGTCGGCGACCGCCTTCCAGGCGCCGGTCTCGATAAGCGGGGTGAGGCCGTGTCGGCCGCCGCCGCCGTAGCCGCCCGATTCGCGCCGGCCGTTCTCCTCGACGATCACCGAGACGTTGAGCCGCACCATCGGCCGCGATTCGGCGAGGCGGCCGCCTTCGGGGCGCAGGATCTCGACCTCCTGCATCGAGGCGGCGAGGGTGGCGGAGACCTGCACCACGCGCGGGTCGCGCGCCCGCAGGTAGGCGTCGATCTCGCGCAGGGTCTCGACCTTGACCGCGAATTCGGCGTCGTCGAACGGGTCGTGGTCGGTGTAGAGCCGTTGGTTGGTGGGGCGCGGCGCGGCGGCGAGCGTGCCGCCGCCGGCCCCAACCGCGAGCCGGGCGGTTTCGGCGGCGCGCTTGAGCGCGGCCTCGGAGATCTCGGTGGAATGGGCGTAGCCGGCGGTCTCGCCGCGCACCGCGCGCAGGCCGAAGCCCTCGGCGGCGTCGTAGCTGGCGTTCTTCAGCCGGCCGTCGTCGAACACCAGCGCCTCGGAGCGGCGGCGCTCGAGGAACAGCTCGCCGTCGTCGGCGCCGGCGACCGCGTCGCGCAGGACGCGCAGCGCGCCGTCAGGGTCGAGATCGGTCTCGAACGGGCGAAAGCGCGGGGCCTGCGACATGGGTTTTCTCCCGGAAGGTGAGGTTTGGCGCGTTCGCGTCCCGATGCCGCAAGCCGGCGCCTTGTTCTTCGGTGCTCAATATGGTTCACCCATTCGCAGATGCAACTGGGGAGTCCCCGGTCCGGCGCAGCGTCCGGGTCGCGGCTCCGACGAATTCGGGAACGCTAGCATGAAGATGGCAAGCCTCGCGACGGCGCTCTATCTCGCACTGGCGACGGCGTTCGCGCCGGTCGCATGGGCGCAGGAGGCGGCCGTGGACGAGGCGCCGGCGGCGGAGGCTCCCGCCGCCGAGGCGCCGTCGGCGGAAATCCCGGCGGCCGAGCCGCCCGCTGCGGACGCGCTCGACCCAGGGACCGACCTGAGCGCCAGCCCCGACGAGTCCGTGATCGACGGGACCGCCGAGCCTGCCGAGCCCGCGGCGATCTTCACCATGCCCGACCTGCCGGTGATCGGCGTGCCGACCCCCGGCGGCATGAACTACCAGCCGGCGGCGACCGAGCTTGCGCGGGACACCCACTGGCTGTCGCACTGGGTGCACGGCGTGATGGCGGTGATCGTGGTCTTCGTCACCGGCCTGATCGCGATCGTGGTGGTGCGCTACAATCGCGGCAGCAACCCGGTGCCGGCGCGGTTCACCCACAACACCAAGATCGAGATCGCCTGGACGCTGATCCCGGTGCTGATCCTGATCCTGATCGGCTCGTTCTCGCTGCCGATCCTGTTCAAGCAGCTGGAGATTCCGGATCCGGACCTGACGGTCAAGGCGACCGGCAACCAGTGGTACTGGAACTACGAATATCCCGACAACGAGATGAGCTTCGACAGCCTGATGCTGCCGCGCGAAGATCTGGCGGCGGCCGGGTATTCGGACGATCTGTACCTGCTCGCGACCGATACGGCGCTGGTGGTGCCGGTGGGCGCGGTGGTCAAGCTGCAGGTCACCGGCGCGGACGTGATCCATTCCTGGGCGATGCCGTCGTTCGGCGTGAAGATGGACGCGGTGCCGGGCCGGCTGAACGAGACCTGGTTCAGCGTCGACGAGCCGGGGGTCTACTTCGGCCAGTGCTCGGAGCTGTGCGGCAAGGACCATGCCTACATGCCGATCACGGTCAAGGCGCTGCCGCAGGCGGACTACGACGCCTGGCTCGACTGGGCGATCGACGAATACGGCGGCACCCGCGTCGAAGCCGTCGCCGCGGCGACGAACTGACGCGGACGGACGGGGGACCCGCCATGACCGACGCGGCCTGGATCGACGGCGCGCCCGCGCCCGAGCCACAGTTCGGCGACTATGTCGAGCTGATGAAGCCGCGCGTGATGTGGCTGGTGGTCTTCACCGCGCTGGTCGGGCTGCTGGCGGCCCCGGTCTGGGTGCATCCGGTGATCGGGGCCGCGGCGATCCTGTGCGTCGCCGTGGGCGCGGGCGCTTCGGGCGCGCTGAACATGTATGTCGATTGGGACATCGACGCGGTGATGAAGCGCACCGCGCGCCGCCCGATCCCGACCGGGCGCATCCGGCGCGAGGAGGCGCTGGCGCTGGGGCTCGTGCTGTCGGGCTTCTCGGTGGTGATGCTGGCGCTGTTCGCGAATTTCGTCGCGGCGGGGCTGCTGGCGTTCACGATCTTCTTCTATGCCGTCGTCTACTCGGTCTGGCTGAAGCGCGCGACGCCGCAGAACATCGTGATCGGCGGCGCCGCGGGGGCGTTTCCGCCGATGATCGGCTGGGCGGTGGCGACCGGCGGAATCGCGCCCGAGAGCGTGTTGATGTTCCTGGTGATCTTCCTGTGGACGCCGCCGCATTTCTGGGCGCTGGCGCTGTTTCGCAACGAGGACTATGTGCGTGCCGGGGTGCCGATGATGCCGGTGACCGCGGGCGCGCGGGCCACGAGAAACCAGATCCTCGCCTATGCGCTGATCCTCGCGCCGGTCGCGGTCGCCCCGGCGTTCAGCTCGGTGGGCGGGCCGGTCTACCTGATCGGCGCGCTGATCCTGAACGCGCGCTTCGTCGCGGGAGCGGCCTCGATCTGGCGGCGCGACGAGACGGCGGCCGCGGCGGACGGGTTCCGCGTCGAGAAGCGGTTCTTCGGCTATTCCATCCTCTATCTTTTCATGCAGTTCGGGCTGTTCCTGGTCGAGGCGGCGCTCCGGGCGCTGGATCTCGCGCCGGCGGGCTGGCCGATGCTTTTCTGAGGAGGCGCGCGATGCGGCCCGACAGCCACGAGATCTATGCGCGCCGGCGCAGCCGCAACCTGGGGCTGGGGCTGGTGCTGGGCGGACTGGTGCTGGTGATCTTCGCGGTGACGATGGTCAAGCTGGGCGAGGGGCAGTCGATGGAGGGTTTCGATCACAGCTTCCGCGCCTCGGTCCTGCCCAAGGCGGAGGACTGAGGCCGTGGCGCGCAGTGCGAATGGACGCGTGGCCGCTCGGCTCGGCGTCACGGTCGCGGTCATGCTGGCCCTGAGCTTTGCGGCGGTGCCGCTCTATGCGCTGTTCTGCAAGGTGACCGGCTACGGCGGCACCACCGCCACCGCCGCGGCGCCGACGGCTCCGGCGCTTGCCCAGACGGTGCTGGTGCGGTTCGACGCCAACGTGGCGCCCGGCCAGGCGATGGAGTTCCGGCCGGCGCAGCGCACGATCGAGGTGCAGCTCGGGCAGGAGGCGCTGGTGTTCTACGAGGCGTACAACCCGACCGACAAGCCGATCGCCGGTCAGGCGAGCTTCAATGTCGCGCCGTTCGCGACGGGGGTCTATTTCGACAAGATCGCCTGCTTCTGCTTCGAAAGCCAGGTGCTGGCGCCGGGCGAGCGGGTCGACATGCCGGTGAGCTTCTTCGTCGATCCCGCCATGCTCGACGATTTCGAAGCGAAGGGCGTGCGCCAGATCACGCTGTCCTATACGATGTTTCCCGCAGAGATTCCGCCGCTCGAGACCGCCGCCGCCGATGCGGCGACCCTCGCGCCTGCGGGTCCGAGCGGCCCGCCGACCGCCCCCCGGGCGCTGGAGAACTAGGGAGAGCCGACCAAATGTCCGGACCACGCAACCACGATTATCATGTGCTCCCCCCGAGCATCTGGCCGTTCGCCGGGGCGGCCGGCGCCTTCGTGATGCTGCTGGGCGCAGTGCTGTTCTTCCATGACCACGGCCCCTGGGTCATGCTCATGGGCCTCGCGCTGGTGCTCTACACGATGTACTCGTGGTGGTCCGAGGTGGTCGCCGAGAGCCATGCCGGCGACCATACCCCGGTGGTGCAGATCGGCCTGCGCTACGGCATGATCATGTTCATCATTTCCGAGGTCATGTTCTTCGTGGCCTGGTTCTGGTCGTTCTTCAAGCACGCCATGTATCCGATGGACGCCATCGACAACACCTGGCCGCCGCCGGGGATCGAGGTCTTCGACCCGTGGCACCTGCCGCTGATCAACACGCTGATCCTGCTGTGCTCGGGCTGCGCCGCGACCTGGGCGCACCACGCGCTGGTGCATGAGAACAACCGCCAGGAAATGCGCTGGGGCCTGTGGCTCGCCATCGCGCTCGGCGTCTGCTTCACCATCCTGCAGGTCTACGAGTACGGCCACGCGCAGTTCACCTTCGACGGCAACATCTACGGCGCCAACTTCTTCATGGCGACGGGCTTCCACGGCTTCCATGTCGTGATCGGGACGATCTTCCTCGCGGTCTGCCTCGCGCGGGTCTACGCTGGGCATTTCACGCCGGACCATCATGTCGGGTTCGAGGCGGCGGCCTGGTACTGGCACTTCGTCGACGTGGTCTGGCTGTTCCTGTTCGCGGCGATCTACATCTGGGGGTCTGCCGGCGGCGTGGTGCACTGAGCGCCGATCCCACGAGGGCTGACATGCCGCCGCCGGCCCGAGAGGGCGGCGGCGGCATGTTTTCCGGCGCGGCGCGACCTATGTCTCCCGGAACCGGACACACCGGGACAGGACACAACTGCAAGGAGGCGGCGATGAGCCACACGCGACGCGAGATGCTGGGAATCGGAGGGGCCGCGCTCGCCGGCCTGGGAGGAATGACGATCATGCCGTTCGCGGCCCGCGCGCAGGGCGCGCTCGAGGGCGACGCCTACGCCACCGCCGGCGGCGAGATCGTGGTGCATCCGGTCGCGCACGCCTCGTTCGTGATGCAGGCGCCGGGCCTGGTGATCTACAACGACCCGGTCGGCGGGGCCGAGCCCTATGCCGGGCTGCCGGCGCCGCAGCTGATCCTGATCACCCACGAGCACGGCGATCACTTCGACCTGCCGACGCTGAGCGCGATCGCCGGCGACGGGACGCGGCTGCTGACCAATCCGGCGGTCTACGCGATGCTGCCGGCGGAATTGCAGGCCAGGGCGACGGCGATCGCCAATGGCGAGGCCACCACGGTCAACGACATCGGGGTCGAGGCGATCCCGGCCTACAACATCACCCCCGAGCGGATGCAGTATCACCCGCAGGGCCGCGACAACGGCTATGTGCTGACGGTGGACGGGCTGCGCGTCTACATCGCCGGCGACACCGAGGACATTCCCGAGATGCGGGCGCTGCGCGACATCGACGTCGCCTTCGTGCCGATGAACCTGCCCTACACGATGACCGTCGAGCAGGCCGCGTCCGGTCTGGATGCGTTCCGGCCGGCGGTGGTCTATCCCTACCACTACGGCGACAGCGACGTGGCGGCGCTGCCGGGCCTGCTCGCGAGCGCCGGCGCGCCGACGCGGGTGGTGATGGGGCAGTGGTACTGAGCGCGTCGCGGCGGGGCTGACCCCGCCGCGACGCCCCCCCTTGGAGCATGACATGACGCGCAGGATGATCGCGCCCCTGATCTTCGGCGTCTGCGGCGTCGCGATCCTGCTCGCGCTCGGGCTCTGGCAGTTGCGCCGGCTGGAGTGGAAGGAGAGCGTGCTCGCCGGCATATCCGCGCGCATGGAGGCGGCGCCGGGAGCGGTTCCGGACGCGCCGACCGAGGCCGGGCACGAGTACATCCGCGTGCGGGTTTCGGGCGAGCTGCTGCCGGGCGAGCTGCATGTCTACACCTCGGCCCCGCCGCACGGCGTCGGCTACCGGGTGATCGCGCCGATGGCGCTGGACGACGGGCGGCGCATCCTGGTCGACCGCGGCTTCGTGCCGATCGCGGCGAAGGACGCCGCCCGGCCGGCCGGGCCGCTGACCGTCGAGGGCGTGCTGCTCTGGCCCGACGAGACCGACAGCTTCATCAGCCCGCCCGACCGGGAGAAGAACATCTGGTTCGCCCGCGACGCGCCGCTGATGGCCGAGGCGCTGGGAACCGAGCCGGTCATGGTCGTCGCTTCGGCCAGCGACGATCCGGACGCGCCGATGCCGCTGCCGGTCGGCGTGAACATCCCGAACGACCATCTGGGATATGCGATCACCTGGTTCGGCCTTGCGGCGGTCTGGGCGGTGATGACAGGCTGTCTGCTTTGGCGTATCAAGCGCCGATCCCTGTGAACGGAACCCGAATGCAGTATGTTTCGACCCGCGGCGCCGCCCCGAAGCTGGGCTTCGAGGCGGCGATGCGCGCGGGCCTCGCGCGCGACGGCGGCCTCTACGTCCCCGAGACCTGGCCGCAGCTGAGCCATGACGAGATCGCCGCCTTCGCCGGCCTCTCTTATGAGGAGGTGGCGTTCCGGGTGATGCGGCCCTTCGTCGGCGACGCCTTCGCCGAGGCCGAGCTGCGCGCCATCATCGGCCGCGCCTACGCCGGCTTCGGCCATGCGCTGCGCGCGCCCCTGGTGCAGATCGGCCCGAACGACTGGATGCTGGAATTGTGGCACGGCCCGACGCTGGCGTTCAAGGACGTGGCGATGCAGCTGATCGGCCAGCTGTTCGAGGCGAGCCTCGCGCGCTCGGGCGGCCGGGTGACCATCGTCGGCGCGACCAGCGGCGACACCGGCTCGGCCGCGATCGAGGCGTTCCGCGGCCGCGCGGGCGTCGAGGTGTTCATCCTGTTCCCCGAGGGCCGGGTCTCCGAGGTGCAGCGCCGGCAGATGACCACGCCGACCGAGGCCAACGTGCACGCGCTGGCGATCGCCGGCGACTTCGACGACGCGCAGGCGCGCGTGAAGGACATGTTCAACGACCACGGCTTCCGCGACGCGGTCGGCCTCGCGGGGGTGAACTCGATCAACTGGGCGCGGGTGCTGGCGCAGGCGGTCTACTA
>CAYTMB010000116.1:0-7012 GCA_964438465.1 uncultured Rhodovulum sp.
GGCTGGTGATCTGCGCCCCGACCCCGGACGGCGCGGTCAATCCGCTGGTGCTGCTCGCCGCCCGCCTCGCCGGGGTGGAGACCGTCTACCGCATCGGCGGCGCCCAGGCGATCGCGGCGCTCGCCTACGGCACCGCCACCATCGCCCCGGTCGACAAGATCGCCGGCCCCGGCAACGCCTGGGTCGCCGCCGCCAAGCGCCGGGTGTTCGGCCGCGTCGGCATCGACATGATCGCCGGGCCCTCGGAGATCCTGGTGATCGCCGACGGGGGCGCCGATCCCGACTGGATCGCGCTCGACCTGCTCTCGCAGGCCGAGCACGACGAGGCGGCCCAGGCGATCCTGATCACCACCGACCCGGCCTTCGGCCGCGCCGTCGTCGCGGCGGTGGAGCGGCGGCTGCGCACCCTGGCGCGCCGGGACATCGCCGCGGCGAGCTGGCGCGACTTCGGCGCGGCGATCGTCGTGCGCGACTGGGAGGAGGCCGCGGTCCTGTCGGACCGGATCGCGCCCGAGCATCTCGAGATCTGCATCGCCGACCCCGAGCCGCTGGTCGCGCGCGTCCGCCACGCCGGCGCGATCTTCATCGGGGCGCTGACGCCCGAGGCGATCGGCGACTATGTCGGCGGGCCGAACCATGTGCTGCCCACCGCGCGCTCGGCGCGGTTCTCCAGCGGGCTCGGCGTGCTCGATTTCCTGAAACGCACCACCATCGCGCGGATGACGCCGGCGGCGCTCGCCGCCATCGGCCCCGCCGCCGAGCGGCTGGCGCGGTCCGAGGGGCTGGAGGCGCACGGCCTGTCGGTGCGCGCGCGGCTCGACCGCCTGAACGAGGAGTGATCCCATGGCCGTGCCCGCCGTCCGCGACCGCCTGATCGAGGTCCTGCTCGACGAGACCGGCCTCGCCCCGCCCACGCCCGAGATCGAGCAGGAGCGCCGCGTGGCGATCTTCGACCTGCTGGAGGAGAACCGCTTCGCGCTGCCCCGCCGCGACGGGCGCGCGGCGCCCGGCGGCCCCTACCGGCTGACCCTCGCGATCCGCGACCGCCGGCTGGTGTTCGACGTCGCGACCGAGGGCGGCGAGAGCGCCGGCGCGTTCCATCTGTCGCTGACGCCGTTCAACCAGGTGGTGAAGGATTATTTCCAGATCTGCGGGGCCTATTTCGACGCGGTGAAGCGGCTGCCCCCGGCGCAGATCGAGGCGATCGACATGGGCCGGCGCGGCATCCACAACGAAGGCTCGCGCATCCTGCTGGAGCGGCTGGGGGGCAAGGTCGAGACCGACATGGCCACCGCGCGCCGGCTGTTCACCCTGATCTGCGTGCTGCATTTCAAGGGCTGAGCGTTGGGCGCCAACCCCTCCTCGGTGCTGTTCTGCTGCGACTACAACGCCGTGCGCTCGCCGATGGCCGAAGCGATCGCCAAGAAGTTCTACGGCACGCGGATCTATGTGCAGTCGGCGGGGGTCAAGAACGAGCTCGAGGTCGACGGCTTCTCGGTGGCGGTCTGCGCCGAGATCGGCGTGCCGCTGGAGAAGCACCGGGTGCGCAGCTTCCACCAGATGGAGGAATGGGGCGACAAGATCGACGCCTACGACCTGATCGTGGCGCTGTCGCCGGCGGCGCAGCGGCAGGCCCAGGAGTACACCCGCTTCCATGCGCTCGACGTGGAGTACTGGCCGATCTTCGATCCCACCGGCCTCGGCGAGACCCGCGACGCCAAGCTCGCCGCCTATCGCCAGGCCCGCGACCAGATCATCGGGCGGATGACCGACCGCTTCGGCCCGCCCGACGAAGCCGAACCGGCCGAGGCGACGGGATGACGCCGGCCGATCACGAAGCGCGGCGTCCGCCGCCGATCCGGCCGATTGCGGCTTGTGTTCCGGCGCCTTTGCCGTCACTTTGCGCGCGCGAAGGTCCGCTGCGGCCTGCGCATCTCTGAAACGACATCGGAGTGACCATGGCCAAGGAAGAGCTTCTCGAATTTCCCGGGGTCGTGACCGAGCTTCTGCCCAACGCGACCTTCCGGGTGGAGCTCGAAAACGGCCACGTCATCATCGCCCATACCGCCGGCAAGATGCGCAAGAACCGCATCCGCGTGCTCGCCGGCGACAAGGTCCAGGTGGAGATGACCCCCTACGACCTGACCAAGGGGCGCATCAACTATCGCTTCAAGTGACGGCCCGGCCGCGCCGCCCCGGCCGCGGCTGATCCTCGCCTCCGCCAGCCCGCGGCGGCTGGACCTGCTCGCGCAGGTCGGTGTGACGCCCGATGCGGTGCGCGCCGTCGACATCGACGAGACGCCGCTGCCGCGCGAGGCGCCGCGCGCCTGCGCGCTCCGCCTCGCCCGCGCCAAGGCGTCGGCGGCCGCCGCGCCGGGCGAGATCGTGCTCGCCGCCGACACCGTCGTGGCGCTCGGCCGCAGCGCGCTCGGCAAACCCGCCGACGCCGCCGAGGCCGCGGCCTTCCTGCGCCGGCTGTCCGGACGGCGGCACCGGGTGATCACCGCGGTGGCCGTGGCCGGCGGCGACGCCCTGCGCAGCCGGAGCGTCGAGACCGTGGTGCGCTTCAAGGCGCTGTCCGAGCGCGAGATCGCCGGTTATGTCGCGACCGGCGAGTGGCGCGGCAAGGCCGGCGGCTATGCGATCCAGGGCCGCGCCGCCGCCTTCATCCCGTGGATCTCCGGCTCCTACGGCGCCGTCGTCGGCCTGCCGCTGACCGAAACCCTCAGCCTGCTCGCGGCCGCGGGCGCGGCGGCGCCGTGAAGGGGCGCCAGATCCTGATCGAGCCCCGCGACGGCGGCGGCGCGGCCGCGGCGCTGATGGTCGACGGCCGGGTCGAGGATCTGCTGATCGACCCCGACCCCGCCGATCCGACGCCGCGCCCGGAGGCGATCCACCGCGCCGTCGCCGCCCGGCCGATGAAGGGCATGGGCGGGGTGATGGTCGAGCTCGGCGACGGCGCGACCGGCTTCCTGCGCGGCGCCCGGCCGCCGGCGCCCGGCGCGCGGCTGCTGGTCCAGGTCGCCGGCTGGGCCGAGCCCGGCAAGGCGCCCCCGGTCAGCGCCCGGCTGACGCTGAAGGGCCGCTTCGCGATCCTGACGCCCGGCGCGCCGGGGGTGAACGTCTCGCGCGCGATCCCGGACGGCCCCGAGCGCGCGGCGCTGCTCGCGCTCGCCGCCGAAGCGATGCGGGGCGCGCCGGGCGACCTCGGCCTGATCCTGCGCTCGCTCGCCGCCGACGCGGATCCCGGGCAGGCGGCCGCCGAGATCGCCGCGCTGCGCCGGCGCTGGGACGCGCTGGCCACCGCGGCCGCGACCGGCCCGGCCGCGCGGCTGCTGGCCGAACCCGGCGCCGCCGGGATCGCCCGCCGCGAGTGGCGCGACCGTCCCGACGAGCCGGCCTCCGAGCGCGCCGGCGCCCTGGCCGACGCCGGGGTCTGGGAGGCCGTGGCCGAGCTGCTGCGCCCGGCGGTGGCGCTCGGCGCCGGATCGATGACGATCGAGGCGACGCGGGCGCTGGTCGCGGTGGACGTGAACACCGGCGCCGACCGCTCGCCCGCCGCCGCCCTCAAGACCAACCTCGCCGCCGCGCGCGAACTGCCGCGGCAGTTGCGGCTGCGCGGCCTCGGCGGCCAGATCGCGATCGACTTCGCGCCGCTCGGCAAGCGCGAGCGCCCGCATGTCGAGGCGGCGCTGCGCGCGGCGCTGCGCGCGGACGGGATCGAGACGACGCTGGCCGGCTGGACCCCGCTCGGCCATCTCGAGCTGCTGCGCAAACGCGCCCGCCGTCCGCTGTCCGAGTCGCCGCGCGGCTGACGCGCCCGGCCGGCCCCGATCGCCGCGCGCCGAAGCGATCCCCTGCGCCGGCCGGGCGCGCGACTGCAGCCTTCCCCGGATTTCATTCAGGTTTGAAACCCTATCGAGCAGTCGAGGGGCCCCGCCAACAGGCGGGGAGAAAAAGACTCGCGGCCAACTGGCCGCTCCTTGTTCTGGTCCTCCGCCCGCTCTCCCGTCGAAGCCGGGAGACGGCGTCGCAAGCGCCACGCCGCAGCGCGCCGCGAGCGCCCCGGCGCAACCGGCGCGACGCCGACGCGGCGCCTCGACGCAGGCGGACCCCGGGAATCGCGCATCCCGCAAGGCGCTTCGCGAATAATCCTGTCATATCAATCGCATGACCGCGGTCCCATCGTGGGACCGCCGCCTCAGACCACCGCCGCCCGCGCCCGGTAGCGCGGCTCGGCCCAGGCCTCCGCCGCCAGGATCTGGTGCAGCGTCCGCGCCGCCCGCACCACGTCGGCGTGCCCGACATAGAGCGGCGCGAAGCCGAAGCGCATCACGTCGGGCATCCGGAAATCGCCGATCACCCCCCGCGCGATCAGCGCCTGCACCACCGCGTAGCCCTCGGGATGGGTCAGCGCCACCTGGCTGCCGCGCTCGGCGGCCGCGCGCGGGCTCAGCAGCCCGACGCCGAACGGCGCCAGCGTCGCCTCGGCCAGCCCGATGAAGCGCTCGGTCAGCGCCACGCTCTTGGCGCGGATATCGGCCAGCGCGTGGTCGGCGAACAGCGCCAGCCCCGCCTGCATCGCCCGGAACGACAGGATCGGCTGGGTGCCGCACAGGAACTTGCGGATGCCCGGATCGGCCGCATAGCCCGGCTCGAACCCGAACGGCCGCGCATGCCCCCACCAGCCCGACAGCGGCTGGCGGATCGCCGCATGATGCCGCCGCGCCGCGAAGACGAAGGCCGGCGCCCCCGGCCCGCCGTTCAGGTACTTGTAGCTGCAGCCGACCGCCAGATCGGCGCCGCCGGCGTTCAGCCCCACCTCCATCGCCCCGGCGCTGTGGCACAGATCCCAGATCGCCAGCGCGCCCGCCGCATGCGCCTTCGCGGTCACCGCCGCCACGTCGCGCAGCCGCCCGGTGCGGTAGTCGACCTGGTTGACCAGCACCGCCGCCACGTCTTCGTCGATCAGCTCGATCAGGTCGGGGCCGTCGACGCCCTCCAGCCGCATCGACGCCCCCGGCCGCGTCGCCAGCACGCCCTCGGTCACATAGAGATCGGTGGGAAAGCCGGCGCCCTCGGCGACGATCACGCCGCGATCCGGCCGCATCGCCAGCGCCGCGTGCAGCGCCTTGAAGATGTTGAGCGAGGTCGTGTCGCACGCCACCACCTCGCCCGCCTCCGCGCCGACGATCGGCGCGATCAGATCGCCGCAGGCGGTCGGCAGGTCGAACCAGCCGGCCTTGTTCCAGCTGGTGATGAGGTCGCGCCCCCATTCCTCGCCGGCCGCGCGGGCGAGCTCGGCCAGCGCCGCCCTGGGCGCCGGCCCCAGCGAATTGCCGTCGAGATAGATCACCCCCGCCGGCAGCGCGAAGGCGCCGCGCGCGCCGCGCAGCGGATCGGCGGCGTCGCAGGCTTCGGCCGCGGCCAGCGCCGCGGCCCAGAACGCATCGTCCGACATCGCAGTCTCCCCGCGGGTTCCCGCCGCCACGGTGGCGCCTCGCCCCCGGGGCTTCAAGCGGCAATCCCGCCCGCGATCGCGCCGCGGCGCCGGGTTTTGCGCTTGACGCCCCTTCGGCGCCGCTCTAAACGCCATCCGATGACGCGGCCCGAGGCAGCGTCAAATGCGCGGTTGTAGCTCAGTCGGTTAGAGTGCCGGCCTGTCACGCCGGAGGTCGCGGGTTCGAGCCCCGTCAACCGCGCCACTTCTTCGAAGCCCCTGTGGATCGCCCGGCGCGGTCGAGCCTCCCGGATCGGAGCTCGCCCGAGCCGCCCGGACCAGCCCCCCCGGCCACCGCGCGATGGCGTTCCGCGCCCGGATCTGCTAGCACTCCCGCCGTGATCGAAGCGTCACGACGGATGGGGCGGGCTCGGGCGGCGGTGCGGCGCGAGACCCGCGCAAGGGGAGGAAATCCATGAGTTTCGGCGATATTCTCGGACAGCTGATGAACAGCGGCCTCGGCGGCCAGACGCAGAACCGCGTCAACACCAGCGTCAACAACCTCGGCGCGGCGGGCGGCGCGGGCGGCGGACTCGAGGCGATCCTCGGCCAGCTGCAGGGCGCGCTCGGCGGCGCGGCCGGCGGCGGCGCGGCCGGCGGCGGCGCGGCCGGCGGCGGCGGCGCGGTCGGCGGCTTCGCCGACAAGGCGCGCGACTTCATGACCAAGGACCAGGTCGGCGGCATGAGCGGCGCGCAGCTCGGCGGCATCGGCGCGATGGCCGGCGCGCTGCTCGGCGGCGGGGTCGGCGGCGCCGCGCGCGGCGGCGCGCTGGCCGTGCTCGGCACGCTGGCGCTCGGCGCGCTCAAGACCGCGCAGGCCAAGGCCCAGGCCGGCCAGCCCGGAACCGGCCAGCCGCTGTCCGCCGAGCCGCACGAGATCGCCGCGGTGACCGGACCGGAGGCCGAAAAGCTGATGGTGCGCGCGATGATCTCGGCGGCCAAGGCCGACGGCCAGATCGACCAGGCCGAGATGCAGAAGATCATCGGCAAGGTCGGCGCCGAGGGCGTCACGCCCGAAGAAAAGGCCTTCGTGATGGCCGAACTCGGCGCGCCGGTCGATATCGACGCGCTGGCCGCCGACGTGGCCGGCCCGGCCCAGGCCGCCGAGGTCTACGCCGCGTCGCTGATCGCCATCGACCTCGACAGCGAGGCCGAGAAGGACTACCTGCGCCGGCTGGCGCGGGCGCTGGGCCTCGACGCCGCCACCGTGGCGCATCTGCACCAGATGACCGGCGCGCCCGCGGTCTGAACCGGACCGGCCCGGAACGAGACGGGCCGGCCCCGCCGGGGGCCGGCCCGTCCGACGCAGCGACGGGCGCCGCGTCTCGCCTCGGAGAGGCTTCTGCAAAGGCTCGTCCGGTCGCCGCCCGCGCCGCGGAGATGTGCTCCGGGCGCGGCCGCGCACGCGTGCGCGGAGGCCTAACAGGCTGATACAGCTACGATATTCGAGATGCGTTCATACTTCCGAAACAGGTGTGAACGGGGCGTCGGACGCCGGCCGGAGGCCGTGCG
>CAYTMB010000117.1:0-7011 GCA_964438465.1 uncultured Rhodovulum sp.
GGGCCGCATCGCCGCCGGCACCCCGATCGAGGCGATCCAGCAGGTCTCGCACAACGTCGCCGTGCCCGCCGCGATGCTCGCCAGCCGCGGCCGGCACTACGCGCTCGAGGTCAAGGGCGATTCGATGATCGAGGCCGGGATCAACAGCGGCGACATCGTGGTCATCCAGGAACAATCGACCGCGGACAACGGCGACATCGTCGTCGCGCTGATCGAGGGCGAAGAAGCCACGCTGAAGACCTTCCGCCGCCGCGGCGGCACAATCGCGCTCGAAGCCGCGAACCCCGCCTATGAAACCCGGCTCTACCAGGACCACCAGGTCCAGGTGCAGGGCAAGCTCGTCGGCCTGATCCGCACCTACTGACCCCGGCCGCGATGCGCCCGGGGCGCGCGTTCACAGGTATTGACGCTTGGTTGACGCGGCGCTAATTTCGACGTCATTTCAATGACTTGATCGTCTGTGCACGCGTGCACAACCCTTCCCCGGGCGCAGCGTTTCAGTCCGCTTCCCCCGCAGCGGCGATCGTCGCCGCCGCCGGCCGCGCGCGGCGCCAGTCGCGCTGGCCCGGGTCGCGGGTCCAGGGCCGCGCCCGGTTGCGCGACAGCGCGCCCTCGATCGCCACCCCCTCCGCGCCGGGCCGCAGCGCCATCGCGCCCTCCAGGCGCAGCCGCTCGACGCCGATGAACAGGCACGGCCCCGGCGGCGCGGCGCTCCACTGCGGCGCGATCAGCACCGCGGCGTCGGCGCAGTCCGCAGGCCCGGTCGCCGGATCGCGGAACCCGACGTAGCGCACCAGCCCGAACCCCGGCGCCTCGGCCTCGACCCGCGCGCGCGCCCGGCGAAAGCCGCCGCGCCGGTGCGCCGCCGCCTGCCCGGCCACGTCGCCGTCGTCCTCCAGCCAGCTCTCCGCGGCGTAGCCGTCGCCGCCCTCGCTGCTCAGCGCGCGCCCGGCCTCGGTCCGGAACCCGAACAGCCGCCCGTTCTCGCTGATCAGCAGCGGCGGGCGCTCCGCCCCGGCCCAGATCGCGGCGCCCAGCGCCATCGGCGCCAGCCCCGCCCAGCGCCCCCGCCCGGTCCACAGCACCACGCCCAGCGCCCCGAGCGCGATCAGCCCGAGGCTGATCCCAGGCCCCGACCGCACCCCGATCACCGCGCCGCCCAGCCCCGCGACGAACTCGGCGACCCCCAGCACATAACCGATGCCCCAGCCCATCGCGGTGAGCGCCAGCCAGTCCAGCCCCAGCGGCGCCAGCAGCGCCGCGACCACCGCCGCCGGCATCACCACCACCCCCATCATCGGCACCCCGAGCAGGTTCGCGAGCAGGCCGTACTGCGCCACGGTGTTGAAATGGAACGCCGAGACCGGCGCCGTCGCCAGCCCCGCCACCAGCGAGGTCATCGCCACCCCCAGCGCCGGCTTGGCGACGCGCCAGCGCCGGTCGGTCTGCGTCGCGCGCCACCACGCCCGCCCGCGCAGGCCCTCGAACGCCGCGATCAGCGCGATGGTGGCGGCGAAGGACATCTGGAAGCCCGCCTCCATCAGGCTCTCGGGCGCGATCGCGAGCACCACCAGCGCCGCCAGCGCCACCGAGCGCAGCGTCAGCGCCGGCCGGTCGATCAGCACCGCGACGAGGAAACAGGCGGTCATGATGAACGCCCGCTGCGCCGCCACCTCGGTCCAGGCCGCGACGAACAGGTAGAGAAACGCCGCGACCAGCGCCACCAGCGCCGCGATCTTCTTCAGCGGCCAGAACAGCGCCAGCCCCGGGATCAGCGCCAGCCCGTAGCGCACGATCACAAACATCGCCCCGGCGATCATCGTCATGTGCAGCCCGGAGATCGACACCAGATGGTAGAGCGTCGAGATCCGCAGCGCCGTCTCGACCTGCGGATCGATCCCCGAGCGGTCCCCGGTCAGGATCGCCGCGGCGAAGGCGCCGTTCTGGCCGGGGATCCGCGCCTGGATATGCGCCGACAGCGCCATGCGCACCCTGAAGGCGAGCTGCTGCGGACCCGAGGCCCCCGGCCCCTCCGCCTCGAGAAACGGCGTGCGCGCATAGCCGACCGCGCCGAGCTGCTCGAACCAGGCGAACTGGCGGAAATCGAAGCCGCCGGGTTCCGACGGCCCGGCCGGCGGCGACAGCCGCGCCTGCCCGATCAGCCGGGCGCCCGGCGTCAGCACCTCGGCCGGGGTCGATGCGTCGAGCGAGACCCGCACCCGCGCCGGCGTGCGCCGCGGATCGAGCCCGTGGATCACCACGTCGTCGAGCAGCGCCCGCGGCCGGTTCGACGCCGAGCGCGTCAGCCCGATCAGCCGGCCCTCGACCGCGGCGGTCATCTCGTAGGGCAGCACCGGCGCCGCCACCGCGATCGAACGCAGCGTCCCGGCGCCGACCCCGGCGGCCGGCAGGATCAGGAGGGCGAGCCCGACCCGCACCATCGGCCCGCCCCGCAGCCATGCCGCGCAGCCGACGAGGATCGCCCCGCCGAGCGCGGCGATCGTCCATCCGGCCGGTTCGAGCGGCAGCGCGAAGTAGAGGGCGATCCCGACGCCGAACAGCACCGGCGTCCAGAGCGGAAAATTCGGGCGCTGGGCCTCGACGAGCGCGGCGATCCGGGCGGCGCCCACGTCCCTTGTTCTCCCGTCGCGAACTCCCTAAGACCACAGCCATAGCGAGACCGTGGTTTCCAAGAGGTTAATCGATGCCCTCAGACGCGCCCGTCGTCACCCGCTTCGCACCCTCGCCGACCGGCTACCTGCATATCGGCGGCGCGCGCACCGCGCTGTTCAACTGGCTCTACGCCCGCCACACCGGCGGCAGGTTCCTGCTCCGGATCGAGGACACCGACCGCGCCCGCTCGACGCCCGAGGCGACCGAGGCGATCTACGCCGGGCTGCGCTGGCTGGGGCTCGACTGGGACGACGATGCGGTCAGCCAGTTCAGCCGGCTCGCGCGCCACGCCCAGGTCGCGCGCGAGATGCTGGCGCGCGGCACGGCGTTCCGCTGCTACGCCACGCCGGCGGAGGTGGACGCCTTCCGCGCCGCGGCCAAGGCCGAAGGACGGCCGCCGCTGTTCCACTCGCCCTGGCGCGACAGGGGGCCGGCGGACTGGCCCGCGGACGCGCCCTATGTGGTGCGGCTGAAGGCGCCGCGGACCGGCGAGACCACCGTCGAGGACCGGGTCCAGGGCGCGGTGACCTGGAAGAACGAGACCCTCGACGACCTGATCCTGCTGCGCTCGGACGGCGTGCCGACCTACATGCACGCCGTGGTGGTCGACGACCACGACATGGCCGTGACCCATATCATCCGCGGCGACGATCATCTGACCAACGCCGCGCGCCAGACGCTGATCTACCGGGCGATGGGATGGGAGGCGCCGGTCTTCGCGCATATCCCGCTGATCCACGGCGCCGACGGCGCCAAGCTGTCCAAGCGCCACGGCGCGCTCGGGGTCGAGGCCTACCGCGACATGGGCTTCCTGCCGGAGGCGGTGCGCAACTACCTCGCGCGGCTCGGCTGGAGCCACGGCAACGACGAGTTCTTCACCACCGAGCAGGCGGTCGCCTGGTTCGACCTCGAGCATCTCGGCAAGGCGCCGGCGCGATTCGACTTCTCCAAGCTCGCGCATCTGTCCGGCCAGCACATCCGCGCGGCCGCGGACGGCGCGCTGCTGGCCGACATCGACGCCTTTCTTGCGTCGCAGCATCTCCCCGCCGTGCCGGAGGCGCGCCGGGCCCAGCTGCTGCGCGCGATGCCCGGCATCAAGGAACGCGCGAAGACCATCCCGGAATTGCTTGAAATGGGACGATTCATTCTGGAAGACCGCCCCTTCGCGCCCGACGCGGCGGCGGCGAAGCTGCTGGACCCGGCGGCGCGCGCCATGTTGGCGAATTTGACTTCGCGGATGCAGCATGTTAGCTGGATCGCAAGCGATCTGGAGAGCTGCGTGCGCGATTTTGCCGTCGACGAGGGACTCTCACTCGGCAAGGTCGCGCAACCCGTGCGCGCAGCTCTGACAGGCCGCAGCATTTCGCCCAGCATTTTCGAGATGATGGAGATCCTCGGGCGGGAGGAGAGTCTTGCCCGACTCGCCGATTGTGCGACGACCGTATCTGCGGAAGAATGATTAGCGAGCGGGCGGGAACGGATGGCGGGCGCGACGGCTGTCGCGCGCCAGGGACATGGCCCGCGTTGCGCGGCGCCTGAGACAAGGGGACGACGCATGACCAATCAGGCCCACAAATCCGCCAAGCTGACGATCGGGGACCAGACGCTGGATCTGCCGATTTACCAGGGCACCATCGGGCCGGACGTCGTGGACATCCGCCGGCTATATTCCGACGGAGGGGTCTTCACCTACGATCCGGGCTTCACCTCGACCGGGTCCTGCGAGAGCGCGATCACCTACATCGACGGCGACAAGGGCGAACTGCTGTATCGCGGCTATCCGATCGAGCAGCTGGCCGAGAAGTCGCATTTCCTCGAGGTCTGCTACCTGCTGCTGTACGGCGAACTGCCGACCCCCGCGCAGATCGAGGACTTCGAGGCCCGCGTCACCAACCACACCATGCTGCACGAGCAGATGGCGTATTTCTTCGGCGGCTTCCGCCGCGACGCGCATCCGATGGCGATCGTCTGCGGCGTGATGGGCGCGATGTCGGCGTTCTACCACGACAGCACCGACATCAACGACGCCTGGCAGCGCGAGGTCGCCTCGATCCGGCTGATCGCCAAGATGCCGACGATCGTCGCCTGGGCCTACAAGTACTCGGTCGGCCAGCCCTTCGTCTATCCCAAGAACAGCCTCGACTACGCCTCGAACTTCCTCAACATGTGTTTCTCCGTCCCGGCGGAGAGCTACGTCGTGGATCCGATCCTGAGCCGGGCGATGGACCGCATCTTCACGCTGCACGCCGATCACGAGCAGAACGCCTCGACCTCGACGGTGCGGCTGGCCTCCTCCTCGGGCGCGAATCCCTTCGCCTGCATGGCCGCGGGCGTCGCCTGCCTGTGGGGGCCGGCGCATGGCGGCGCCAACGAGGCGGCGCTGTCGATGCTGCGCCAGATCGGCACGGTGGACCGCATCCCGGAATTCATCGCCAAGGCCAAGGACAAGGACGAGCCGTTCCGGCTGATGGGCTTCGGCCACCGGGTCTACAAGAATTTCGACCCGCGGGCGAAGGTGATGAAGCAGTCGGCCGACGAGGTGCTCGGGCTGCTCGGGATCGAGAACAACCCGACGCTGCAGGTGGCCAAGGAGCTGGAGCGGATCGCGCTCGAGGACGAATATTTCATCGAGAAGAAGCTCTACCCCAACGTCGATTTCTATTCCGGCATCATCCTCGACGCCATCGGCTTCCCGACCTCGATGTTCACGCCGATCTTCGCGCTGGCGCGCACCGTCGGCTGGATCAGCCAGTGGAAGGAGATGCTGCAGGACCCGCAGCTCAAGATCGGCCGGCCGCGGCAGCTCTATACCGGCGCCACCCTGCGCGACTATGTCGACGTCGAGAACCGCTGAGCCGGCGACGAGCGCCTCGGTCCGGCGCGTGCTGGACGCGGCGGCGCGGCTGGGGCTGGGGATCGAGGTGGTGCGGCTCGACGCCGGCACCCGCACCGCCGCGGAGGCGGCGCGGGCCTGCGGCTGCGCGGTGGCGCAGATCGTGAAGTCCATCGTGTTCCGCGTCGCGGGCTCGGACCGGCATGTGCTGTTCCTGACCGGCGGCGACGCGCGGGTCGATCCGGCGAAGGCGGCGGCCCTCGCGGGGGCGGCGCTGGAGAAGGCGGACGCGGCCGGCATCCGCGCCCATACCGGCTTTGCGATCGGCGGGGTCTCGCCGCTGGGGCACCTGACGCCGATCGAGACCTGGTTCGATCCCGACCTGCTCGCGCATCCGGTGATCTGGGCCGCCGCCGGCACGCCGAACCATGTCTTCGCGGTGGCGCCGGAGCGGCTGCTGGCGGCCACCGGCGCCCGGACCGGGGCGTTCACCGAGGCCTGAGCGGGCTGCGGTCCCAACGTGGGACATGGGGTCAAGCTATTGATTCAGAACGATATCGACCCGGACCGGTAACCCGATCTTAACCCGGCGCCCGGCGGTTCAGCCGGCCGCCTTCTGCACCCAGCGGCCGCCGTCCTGCGCCCAGTATTTCGCCGGCAGGCCCGCCGCGGTGACCGCGCGCCAGTCGGCGCGCGCGCGCGCCACCGCCGCGGCGTCGGCGCCGTCGAACAGCAGGCAGGTTCGCACGAAGCCGGCCATCTCCCCGACCTCCGCCCGGCCGCCGAGCGCCAGCATCAGCACGTCCGCGGCGTTGGCGTTGTCGCGGCCCAGCGTCAGCAGGATCGGCTGGCGGGCGGCGTCGCGCGCCCCCGCCCGGCCGTGCGGCAGGAAGGCGTCGTCGCGATACGTCCAGAGCCGGTCGTCGAGGAACCCCAGCCCCGCCTCGTCGCCGACCCGCACCAGCGCGCGCCAGCCGCGCGCCAGGGTCTTTTCCAGGAGGTCGGGCAGCGTCGCCTCGATCGGCGTCGCGGTCAGGTGGTAGAACAGGACCTCCGCCACCCGGTCAGGCCTCGTAGCGGTCCCGGATCAGCCGGTCGAGCGCGCGCACGCCCCAGCCGCTGGCGCCCTTCTGCGCCAGCTCGGTGTCGCGGCTCATCAGCGTCGGGCCGGCGATGTCGAGATGCGCCCAGGGGACGCCGTCCTTGATGAAGCGCTTGAGGAACATCGCCGCGGTGATCGCGCCCCCCGGCCGGCCGCCGACGTTCGCGACGTCGGCGACGCGGCTCTTGATCTGGCGGTCGTAGGCGGCGGACAGCGGCATCCGCCAGCAGCCCTCGTCCTCGGCGCCGCAGGCGGCGAGCAGATCCGCCGCCAGCTTGTCGTCGTTGACGAAGGCGCCCGCCATCTCATGGCCGAGCGCTATCACGCAGGCGCCGGTCAGCGTGGCGAGGTCGACGATCGCGCGCGGCGCGAAGCGCTCCTGCGCGTACCAGAGCACGTCGGC
>CAYTMB010000118.1:0-6969 GCA_964438465.1 uncultured Rhodovulum sp.
GAGGCGATGTCGCCGTCCTTGGACAGCAGGATCGCGATCGGCCGGGCGCCGGCGAATTCCGACAGCACGATCACCAGGATCGCCGTGATCGGCACCGACAGGATCGCGCCCGGGATGCCCCAGAACGCGGTCCAGACCACGAGGCTGACCAGGATCACGAAGGGGCTGAGGTTGAGCGAGGTCCCCATCAGCCAGGGTTCGAAGAAGTTGCCGATCGCGACCTGCGCCGCGCCGAGCGCCGCGGCCAGCGCCAGCGCCGGCCCGAGCGCGCCGAACTGCGCCAGCGCCAGCGCCACCGGCAGCGACACGCCGATGACGCCGCCGAGATAGGGGATGTAGTTGAACAGCCCGATCAGGATCGCCCAGAACCCGGCGTACTGGACGCCGAAGCCGCGCAGGATGGCGTAGCTGAGCACGCCGAGCAGGACGTTGATCAGCGTCTTGGTCACCAGATAGGCGCCGACGCGGCTGTTGATGGCGCCGATGACCTCGCGGAGGCGCGCGACCCGGGCGGGGTCGTCCGACAGCCGGGCGACCTTCAGCGCGAAGGCGTTCTTCTCGGCGAGCAGGAAACCGGCGTAGATCAGCACGATGGTCGCGGTGGCGACGATGGAGGAGGCCGAGGCGAGGGCGGCGCCGAACAGCCGCTGGAGATTGACCTGGGCCAGCGCCTGCTCGCGCAGGGTGCGCCAGGTCGGTTCGGTCTCGATCCCGAGCCGGACCGCCGCGGCCTGGATCAGCGCGAGCAGCCGGTCCTGGTGCTGCGGCGCCTCGGCGACGATCAGCCCGACATTGCCGATGATGACCGAGACCAGCAGCCCCAGCGCGCCGACGATCGCCACGACCGCGAGCGCGAGGCGCAGCCCCGCCGGCATCCGCGGTCCCAGGCCCGGCAGCCGGGCGAACAGCTCGGTGAGGCCGAGCACGATATAGGCGACGATCAGGCTGGCGGCGATCGGCAGGATCACCGGCCGGCCGATCACCAGGATCCAGCCGAGCATGATCGCGAGGAACACGCCCAGCACGAGCTTGGTGAAGGGGTCGCGCATGGTCCGTCCCTGGTCTGAGCCTGGGCGCCGTGTAGCACGCCGCCGGTTCAGACCGCCAGCATGCGCAGGCCCTGGGTGACGTCGACGCGGATCGCGAGGCGCAGGCCGGGATTGTCGCCGGCGCGCAAGGCGGCGATGATCTTGCGGTGGTTGTCGGTCGCCTGCCGGCGCTGCAGCCGTTCGTACAGCATCCGCATCGTCGGGCCGGATTGCAGCCAGACCGTCTCGACCAGGCCGAGGATCGCCGGGGCCTGCGCGCGCAGGTACAGGGTCCGGTGGAATTCGAGGTTGGTGCGGACATAGCCCGCCGCGTCGCCCTTGACGATCATCTCGTCGATCACGCCGTTGATCGCCGTCATGCGGTCGATCAGCGCCATATGCGCGCGTGGCAGGGCGCGGCTGGCCAGTTCAGGCTCGAGCAGCGCGCGCAGGCTCGCCAGCTCCTCGATGCGCTCGGAGGTCAGTTCGGGCGTGGAGACCCGGCCCGAGGGGGTGAGCTTCAGCGCGCCCTCGGCGACGAGGCGGCGGACCGCCTCCCGCGCCGGGGTCATGCTGACGCCGAATTCGGCGGCGAGGCCGCGCAGCGTCAGCGGCTGGCCCGGCGGGATCAGCCCG
Organism: uncultured Rhodovulum sp.; assembly: GCA_964438465.1. GTDB lineage: Bacteria > Pseudomonadota > Alphaproteobacteria > Rhodobacterales > Rhodobacteraceae > Amaricoccus. The sequence goes on from CAYTMB010000118.1 coordinate 1,665, forward strand.
TGCATCACCCGGGCGCGCAGCGTGCGGTACAGCCGTTCATGCGCCGGCAGGGTGGTCTCGCCGGAGGGCCGGTCGCGTTCGCTCATGGCGCCAGCAGTGCGCGCGTGGCGGCGCCGCGTCAACCGGCGCGCGCGGTCCGGGCCGGGAGACGGCGCCGCGGGCGTGACGGTCGAGCGCGCCGCGGGCGCCACGCTGCAACCGGCGCCACGTCGACGCGGCGCCGGGTCCGGCCGGCGGCGGCCGTCAGGCCGGCGGCGGGCGGAGGCGCTCGCGCCGGGGGGTCAGCCCTGCGGGGTGAAGTCGTAGGCCATCAGGCCGGCGCCGTTGCGGCGCAGCCAGTCGCGCTGCGCGGCGTGGTCGGGGCAAAGCCGGGCCACCACCGCCCAGAACCGCGGCGAATGGTTCAGCTCGGCCAGATGCGCGACCTCGTGGGCGGCGACATAGTCGAGCACCGCGTCGGGCGCGAGGATCAGCCGCCAGGAGAACATCAGATCCCCGGAGGCGGTGCAGGAGCCCCAGCGGCCGCGGGTGTCGCGCAGCGTGATCCGCCCGAAGCGCAGGCCGAGGCGACCGGCGTGCAGCTCGGCCGCGGCGAGGCAATGCTGGCGGGCGGCCTCGCGCAGGAAGGCCGCGGCGCGGACCGGCAGCGTCGCTTCGGGGCCGGGGACGTGCAGCGCGCCGGCGCCGAGCGTGGTGCGGCCGCCCGGAGCTGCGACCAGCGTCACCGCGCCGCCGCGGAACGGCAGGTCGAGCCCGGCGCGCACCGCGATGCGGCCGGGGGCGGCGGCGAGGCGGCTGCGCAGCCAGCCCTCCTGGTCGAGCGCGAAGGCGCGGGCGCGGATCAGCGACACCGAGGGCGGCAGGGTCAGGGTCGGCCCGGCGCCCTGGCCGAGCCGCAGCACCATCCGGCGCGCGCGCGGATGGCGGCGCAGCCGGATCTCGATCTCGGGATCGCCGATGCGGATGGCCTCGGCCACGGGGCGCGCCGGATCAGGCGGCGGCGACCGGGCGTCGCTGGGCCTGGATGAAGTCGCGCACCTGCGGCTGGATCAGCTTGCGCCAGCGCGAGCCGTTGAACACGCCGTAATGGCCGACGCCGAGCGCCACATAGCGCCGGCGGTCCGCCTCGGGCAGGTTCGCCGCCATGTCATGGGCGGCCTCGGTCTGGCCGAGGCCGGTGATGTCGTCCTTCTCGCCCTCGACCGTCATCAGGCCGATGTCGGTGATCGCCTGCGGCGCGATCAGCGTGTCGCGGTGGCGGTACCGCCCGAGCGCCATGTCCCGCTTCTGGAACACCCGCTCGATGGTCTGCAGATAGAATTCGGCGGTGAGATCCATCACCGACATGTATTCGTCGTAGAACTTGCGGTGGGCGTCGGTGCTGTCGCCGTCGCCGCGCACCAGGTTGCGGAACTGGCCGACATGCGCGTCGACATGCCGGTCGGCGTTCATCGCGAGAAAGCTCGAGAGCTGCAGGAACCCTGGATAGACCCGCCGGCCGAAGCCGGCGTTCGGCCAGGGCACCATCGTCACGACATTGTTCTCGAACCAGCTCAGCGGCTTGGAATTGGCGAGCTCGTTCGGCTGCTTGGGGTTGCGCGCGGTGTCCATCGGCGAGCCCATCAGCACCACCGCCGAGGGGCGGCGCGGATTGTCGTCCATCGCCATCAGGCTGGCGGCGGCCATCACCGGGATGCCCGGCTGGCAGACGGCCATCACCGCGATCCGCTCGCCGTCCTGGGACAGCCGCTCGATCATCGCGATCAGATAATCGGTGTAGTCGTCGAGGTCGAACCGGCCCTCGGCCATCGGCACGTCGCGGGCGTCGGTCCAGTCGGTGATGTAGACGTCGTGCTCGGGCAGCATGTCGGTGACGGTGCCGCGCAGCAGCGTGGCGTAGTGGCCCGACATCGGCGCCACGATCAGCACCTTGGGATCGCGCCGCGCCTCGGCCGCGGCGGAGGCGCGGCGGAAATGCAGGAGCCGGGCGAAGGGGCCGGACCAGACCACCTCCTCGACGATCGGGGTCTCGACGCCGTCGACCGGCGTCGAGGCGATGCCGAAGACGGGCTTGCCGTAGCGGCGGGTGGCGTTGATGAACATCTCGAGCGCGGCCGAGACCGCGCGGCCGCCGAAGGCGCCCGGCACCAGGTTCATCGGATGTCGCATGACCTGCTGGCCCAGTTGCGCCGCGGCGCGCATCGGCGAGAAGGCGGCATGCGTCATCTCGTAAGCGTGGTACAGCATGCCTTACCCCCGGCGTGTTTCTGCAACGCAGCAGAATTTAGGTTAGCCTGTTTTCGCGTCACAGCAAGACCATTTGGAACGTTTCGGCTGGTGGTGTGACAATTCCTTAACGCCAATTCCTTTGACAAAGGTTAGCGTCTGTGACATGGGACGCGGCGAGCCGGCTGCTGAGTCGGATCCATTCCGAAACTCGAGGATTCTGTCGATGCCCAAGGACGAATGGGGCGCGAAACGCGTTTGCCCGACCTGTGCGACGCGGTTTTACGACCTGCGCACCGACCCGATGACCTGCCCCGCCTGCGGCGCCACCTTCACCGTCGACAGCCTGACCGCCGTCAAGGCCAAGGCCGTGCGGCCGGAGAAGACCAAGCCCGAGCCGGTCGACATCGAGGATCTGCCCGACATCGACGCCGACGAGGACGCGATCGAGGGCGACGACGAACTGGCCGACGACATCCTCGAGGACGAGGAGGACAGCGTCGACATCGAGGAGATCGCCGACGTCGCGGGGGAAGACGAAGAGAGCTGATCCGATCAGGCCGGCGCAGGGCGCCGGGCGAGCCATGCCGCGAGCAGGATGAGCGCCGCGACCGGCGCGCCCAGCGACCAGAAGCCGAACCAGCGATAGCCGAAGGCGCCGACCGCCACCCCCGCGAGGAACGGCGCGATCGTCGAGGCGTAGCGGCGGGCCTCTGCGGCGTTGGTCCGCGGCGGCGCGCCTTCGCGGGCCGGCGGCGGGGTGGCGCCGAGCGCGTGGCCGATCAGGTGGGTGATGTTGAGCGTCATCACCGTCGTCGCCGGGTGGTAGCCGAGCAGGTGCACCATGAGCACGGTCTGCGCCGACATCGCCGCCACCGCCGCCATGCCCACGACGATCATCTGCCACGACCCCGCCGCCGGGAACGGCGACAGCAGGCCCCCGAGCAGCATCATCCCGGCGAGCAGGGCGGCTTCGGCGAGCACGAAGCGCCGCACGACCGCCTCGTCGTCCATGCGGCGGCGGAGCGCCCGGAGCGCCAGCGACGCCGCGGCCACCGCCGGCACGAAGGTCGCGATCATCGCGGCCTTGATGCGGGCGCCGGGCGTGGGATCGGCCAGCTCCGAGCCGAGCGCGATCAGCGTGCCGGTCATGAACGCCGCGAAGGTCTGCGCGAGACCGAGGAAGCACTGCACGTCGACGAAGCCCGCGACGAAGGCCAGCGCCGCCGGCGTCCAGCGGCCGGCGGACGCGCCCGGCCCGGCGCCGGGCGGCGCATGCGCGGCAGTCTCGACGGAGGGTCCGGGCATCGGTCGACTCGGTGGCCTTTGACAACGGCTATACCGCGGCGGCGCCCGCCCGGCCTAGCGCGGACATGATCGGCCTGCGGCCGAATGGGACCCCGCCCGCCCGGACCAAGATTCCGCTTGATCCGGGCAGGCGCGCCGCCTAAAGACCGAGCGCGCGGCGAAGCCCGCGCTCCGGGGCCATAGCTCAGCTGGGAGAGCGCTTGCATGGCATGCAAGAGGTCAGGGGTTCGATCCCCCTTGGCTCCACCAATCACTTTCCGCAAGATCCTGATTTTCAACGGTTGTCTGGCGCGCGTGGCGGTCTTCCCCCAGCCCGTCCCCCGATAGCGACGAGAAGGCGCCGCAGCCGGGCGCGGGTCGTCGGAGGTCGCCGCGGCATCTCGGAAAAACTCCGGTTCCCGCAGATGTTGCGCAAGGCCCCCAGGCCGCCCGGAAAGTCCGGTGCGGCCCCCGTGATCGTGCCGGGTCGCCCCGCTTCGGCCGCCGATGGAGGCCGGCCCGGCCACCGGCGCCGCTCAGGACCTGACGAATGCGGATTGCGATTCGCGCACCGTCTCGGTGAGGAACTGCGCCGCCGCGCGGATCCGCGCGACATCGCGCAGGCTCTCGTGGATCGCCAGCCAGTAGGACCGAACGGCGCGAAGCTCGGGCAGGACGCGCACGAGGCCGGTCCCGACGGCGAGATAGTCGTGCAGCGCCCCGATCCCCGCCCCGGCGCGCACGGCCTCGACCTGCCCGATCGCGCTGGACAGCTCGAACCGGGATTTCCAGCCCCGCAGGAACTCGGCGGCGTAGTTGAGCGCGGGGGCGGCGATCAGATCCTCGACATAGCCGACCAGGCGATGGTCGGCGAGGGCGGCCGCCTCCCCGGGCGGCGGGTGGGCGTCGAGGTATCCCGGGCTGGCATAGAGGCCGAGCGTGTAGTCGGTGAGCTTGCGCGCGACCAGCCGCCCCTTTTCCGGCCGCCCGACCATGACCGCGAGATCCGCCTCGCGCCGCGAGAGCGAGAAGCCGCGCGGGGTCGGCACCAGTTGAACGGTGAGGCCCGGGTGGCGCTCGGCGAGCCGGGCGAGACGCGGCGCGAGAAACCCCACGCCGAAGCCGTCGGGGGCGCCGATGCGCAGGGCGCCCGCGGCCGCGGCCTCGGCGCCCTGCAGTTTCGCCTGAACCGCCAGCATCTCGGCCTCCACCCGCTCGAGCGTCTCGAACAGCTGGGCGCCGGCGTCGGTCAGTTCGGAGCCGTGGGTGCGGCGGGCGAGCAGCTTGGCGCCGAGCCCGGCCTCGAGGCTCGCCATCCGCCGCGACAGGGTCGCCTGGTTGATCCCGAGCGCCCGCGCGGCGCCGAGGATCTGGCCGGCGCGGGCGACGGCGAGAAACATCCGGGCGTCGTCCCAGTCGAGGGGGGCAGTGAGTGCGCGTTCCTGCATATCAGTTCCTCGTTCCGGGCGATTGCTCTGCGCAGATTACAATGCGATCCACCGGCGCGAAATCCAGGAGGAAGCCATGACCAACCTTGCTCACTTTGTCGGCGGCGCGCGGGTCGAGGGCCGCTCGGGCCGCTTCGCGGACGTGTTCAATCCGGCGACGGGCGTCGCGGAGAAGCGGGTTCCGCTGGCGAGCGCCGAAGAGGTGGGCGAGGTCGTCGCCGTCGCGAAGGCGGCCTGGCCGGCCTGGGCCAAGACCCCGCCGCTGCGCCGGGCGCGGATCCTCGACCGCTTCAAGTTCCTGCTGATGGAGAACGCCGACAGGATCGCCGAGCTGATCTCGGCCG
>CAYTMB010000119.1:0-6932 GCA_964438465.1 uncultured Rhodovulum sp.
GGCTCGGGATACCAGTCGGGCTGGAACAGGCCGACCGCGCCGAGCCAGGCCCCGCCGCCCTTCGGCTCGACCGACCAGACCCCGAAGCCGCGCAGCGCCCAGCTGGCGATGTCGCAGGCGAATTCGCGCCAGGCCTCGCGGCGGTCGCGCGGGCCGCCCTCGTAGACCGCGCGCTCCGACGCCCAGAACGCGGCGTAGGGCTCGAAGTCCGCGAGGCTCGGCGCGCGCAGCCTCAGCCGGTCGGTGTCGAGCGACGGGATGCTCACTTCTTGCGCCCCAGCCCGCTGAGGCCCGGCGGCAGCGACAGGCCCGGCGGCAGCGCGGCGGGCGCGCCGCCCATGCCGGCGCCGGGCATTCCCGGCATGCCGCCGCCGCCGCGACCGAGCAATGCGCCGAGGCCGCCGCGCATCAGGCCCTTCTTGCCCATGCCGCCCATTTTCTTCATGACGTCAGCCATCTGGCGGTGCATCTTGATAAGCTTGTTCAGCTCCTGCACCTCCAGCCCGGCGCCGGCGGCGATGCGCTTCTTGCGGCTCGCCTGCAAGAGGTCGGGGTTGCGCCGCTCCTTCTTGGTCATCGAGTCGATCAGCGCGATCTGGCGGCGCAGCACCTTGTCGTCGAAGCCGGCCTCGTCCATCTGCTTCTGCATCTTGCCCATGCCGGGCATCATGCCCATCAGGCCCTGCATCCCGCCCATCTTCAGCATCTGTTCGAGCTGGCCCTTCAGGTCGTTCATGTTGAACTGACCCTTCTGGAAGCGCTTGACCATGCGCTCGGCCGCCTCGGCCTCCAGCGTCTCCTGCGCGTTCTCGACGAGGCCGACGATGTCGCCCATGCCGAGGATGCGGCCGGCGACGCGCTCGGGGTGGAACTCCTCCAGCGCGTCCATCTTCTCGCCGAGGCCGACGAAGCGAATCGGCTTGCCGGTCACGGCCCGCATCGACAGCGCCGCGCCGCCGCGGCCGTCGCCGTCCATCCGGGTCAGCACCACGCCGGAGATGCCGACCTGGCCGTCGAACTGCTCGGCGACGTTGACCGCGTCCTGGCCGGTCAGCCCGTCGACCACCAGCAGCGTCTCGTGCGGCCCGGTCGCGTCGCGCACCGCGGCGACCTCGGCCATCAGCTCGGCGTCGACATGGAGGCGGCCGGCGGTGTCGAGCATCACCACGTCGTAGCCGCCGAGCGTCGCCTGCTGCTTGGCGCGCTTGGCGATGGCCACGGCGTCTTGGCCCGCCACGATCGGCAGCACGTCGACGCCGACCTGGGCGCCGAGCACGGCGAGCTGCTCCATCGCCGCCGGGCGGCGGGTGTCGAGCGAGGCCATCAGGATGCGCTTGCCGTCGCGCTCCTTCAGCCGCTTCGCCAGCTTCGCGGTGGTGGTGGTCTTGCCCGAGCCCTGCAGCCCGACCATCAGGATCGGCGCGGGCGGGCTGTCGATGCGCAGGCCGTCGGCCTTCACGTCGCCGGCGAGCACCCGGACCAACTCGTCATGGACGATCTTGACCACCTGCTGGCCCGGCGTCACCGACTTGGTCACCGCCTGGCCGCGGGCCTTCTCCTGCACCGCCTTGACGAAGTCGCGCGCCACGGGCAGCGAGACGTCGGCCTCCAGCAGCGCGACGCGCACCTCGCGCAGCGCGACGCCGACGTCCTCGTCGCTCAGCGCGCCGGCCTTGGTCAGCTTGCCGAAGACGCCGGACAGCCGGTCGGACAGGTTCTCGAACATGGGCCTCGCTCCTATCCCCAAACGCGGAACGCGCCGGTGGGCGCGACGCGCTGACCGACGGCGATCCCGCGCAAGGGCGGGACCGGAAGCGTTGACACTCCCGGAAACGCGCAGCGGTTACCGCGAACGGGCGGCGAGGTCAAGGCGCGAGTCCCGCGCCGGACCGGGCGGGCGGCCTCGACGCCGTCGAAACGCGGATCGGGCCGCGCCGCCGCCGGCGGTCGCGGCCCGATCTGTCGCCGGACGCGTGCGCGGGATCGGCCGTCAGAGTGTCTTCGCCAGCGCCTCGAGCTGGTCGGCGGCGGCGTTCCAGCCCTGATGGAAGCCCATCTCCTCGTGCCGGGTCTTGTCCTCGGCGGTCCAGTGCAGGGCGCGGGCGACGTAGCGCGTGCCGGCGCCTTCGTCCGCGAAGCTGATGATCCCGGTGAAGAACGGCTTCGCCGAAGGCTCCCAGGCCCGTACATAGGCGTCGGTGAACACCAGCAGCTCGCCTGGCCGCACCTCCAGCAGCAGCCCGGCGTTGGGATGCGCCTCGCCTTCCGGGCCGCGCATGGTCATCGAGAAGGCGCCGCCCGGCCGCAGGTCCATCGCGACGTCATGGGTGGTCCAGGGCGCGGGCGTGAACCAGCGCGCGATCAGCGCGGGTTCGGTCCAGCAGCGCCACAGCGCCGCGCGGGGCGCGTCGAGATGGCGATCGAGGATCAACTCGTGAGCGACGGGCCGCTCGATGGTGTCGGTGGTGGTCATGCGTGCCTCCTTCGGTATCGCGGGAGCGCGGCGGCCGCGCTCCCGAAGCGGGGCGATGCGCCTCAGCCCTCCGGGCCGGGCTGCATCACGCCCCAGAGCAGGCCGAACGGATCGCGCAGCAGCCCCCAGTCGTCGCCCCAGAACTGCCGCTCGTAGGGATGCTCGACGGCGCAGCCGGCGGCGATCGCGCGGTCCCACCATTTCTGGCCGTCGCCCAGCACCAGCTGCAGGTGCAGGCCCTGCGGCTCCGGCTGCGGCTCGGTGGACATGCCGTCGGTCATCATCAGCGCGCCGCCGTTGATCTCGATCTGCACATGCATCATCCGGCCGGCGTTGTTCGGATCGGGCATCCGCCCGAGATCCTTGGCGGCGAAGGCCTTGATATAGAAATCGGCGGCCTCGTTCGCGCGCCCCCCGAGGTTGAGATAGGGGATCACCCCGTTCATCACGGCGGCGTCGGGGCGGGTGACCACGGCTTCGGCTGCGTCAGACATCGGTCGTCTCCTTGGTTTCGGGTTCGAGGTCGATGGCGGCGCGCAGGCCGCCATCCATGTGGAAGGGCACGGATTCGTGCAGGTGGACGATGCGCCAGCCCTCCGGCGCGCGCTCCAGCGCCAGCGTCACCCGCGACCACCAGGCGGCCTCCTCGCCGCCGCGCCGCGCCGAGGTGCGCTGCAGGCCGTAGACCACGGCGAGGTCGCCCGAGACCCGCAGCGTGACGTCGCGCGGCTCGGTCTCGACCGGACCGTCCCAGCCGTCGAGCCAGGCCTGCAGGCCCGGCTCGTCGATGCCGGTCGTCAGCAACGGCGGCGCGAGGTCGGCGATGCGCGCGTCGGGCGCATAGCGCCGCGCCACCGCGGCGGCGTCGCGGGCCTTCAGCCCGGCGAGGGTGTCCTTGAGCACGCCGAGGATGGCGGTCTCGTCGTCTTCGGGGATCTGCGTGTCCAGGCTCATCGGCCGGCTCCTCCCTGCAGCTTGGTTTCAGGCCGCGCGCGCCGCCTCCAGCGCCGCGATGTCGAGCTTCTTCATGCTCATGAAGGCCTCGGTGACGCGGGCGACCCGCGCCGGATCCGGATCGGTCATCATCGCCATCATCTTCGCGGGGACCACCTGCCACGCGACGCCGAACTTGTCGCGCAGCCAGCCGCAGGCCTCGGCCTCGGGCGTGGCCGACATCGCGGTCCAGTAGCGGTCGATCTCGGCCTGGTCGGCGCAGAGGATCAGATGCGAGTTGGCCTCGGTGAAGCCGAAGGCGTGCGGCCCGGCGCTGTCCATGACCATGAAGGTCTCGCCGCCGAGGCGGAACTGCGCGTGCTGCACCGTCCCCTTGGCGTCCTCGCCGCTTCCGTCGTGGCGCAGCACGCCGTCGACGCTCGAATCGGGAAAGATCGAGGTGTAGAACTCGACCGCCGCCTCGGCCTGTCCGGCGCGCGCGCCGGTGAACATCAGCGCGGGCGCGACCGTCTGGCCGACGTCGGCGCGCGCGCCCTGCGCCACCTGCCAGGACACGCCCCAGCGGTCGTTGAGCCAGCCGTATCTCGGCGCCCAGGGATAGGCGTCGAGCGGCATCAGCACCTCGCCGCCGTCGCCCAGCGCCGCCCAGAAGCGGTCGACCTCGGCTTCGCTCTCCAACGTCACGAAATAGGACACCGCCGGCGTCGGGCGGAACATCGGCCCGGCGTTCAGCCCGACCATCTCGAAGCCGCCGAGGCTGAACTCGACGGTCATCACCGAGCCCTCGGGCCGGCCGTGATATTCGAAGCCGGCCTTGCCGTAGCGGGTGGCGCGGCCGACCGCCGAGCCGGGGACCAGCCCGGCGTAGAGCCGGGCGGCCTCCTCGGCCTCGCTGGCGTACCAGATATGCGGAACGATCTTCTGCATGACCCGGCCTCCGGCGTCAGACGTCGATGATCGGGGTGAAGCCGCCGTAGATCATGCGCTTGCCGTCGAACGGCATCTCCGCCATGTCCTTGGGCATCCGCTCGTCCTTCATCATCTTCTCGTTGCCGGCGTCGCGGGCGGCCTTGTCCGGCCAGACGATCCAGGAGAACACCACGACCTCGTCGTCCTTGCGCTGGACGGCCATCGGGAACGAGGTCAGCTTGCCGTCGGGCACGTCGTCGCCCCAGGCCTCGACCACCTGCAGCGCGCCATGGTCCTTGAAGATCGCCGCCATGTCGGCCGCCAGCTTGCGATAGGCCTCGCGGCTGGCCGCCGGCACCGCGAGGACAAAACCGTCGATGTAGCTCATCTCGCCATCTCCTTGGGTTGAAACAGGCTGGTGAGGTAACGCGTCAGGTGGTCAAGGGTTTCCGCCGCGCGCTCCGGATTTCCGGTCGCCTTGGCCAGGATGAAGCCGCCCTGGATCGCCGCCTGCACATGCATCGCCACGCTTTCGGCGTCGATGTCGTCGCGCCCGGCGGCCGCCAGCGCGAGCGCGATGTCGGGCGCCAGCCGCAGCGCGTGGCCGACGATGCCCGCCTCGCAGGCGGCGCGGATCGCGGGCGAACTGGCGTAGGTCTCCTGCACCAGGGTCCCGAGCAGGCAGGTGAATTCGGTGAACTCGCCGCCGATGATCGCGCGGCGCAGCGCGACATAGCCGAGCACGCGGGCGGCCGGATCGGGCAGGGCGGCCCAGTCCGCCGCATAAAGCTCGTCCGCCATCGCGCCGAAATGCCCGGTCGCCGCCACCGCCAGCGCCTCCTTGGAGGGGAAGTGATGGAAGAACGCGCCCTTGGTCACCCCCGCCGCCCGGCAGATCTCGTCGACCGAGGTCGCCGCATACCCGTGGTCCCGGATCACATGCAGCGCCGCGTCGAGCAGCCGGGTGCGGGCGTCGACGCGGGGCGGGACCGGGGCGGCGGGCTGTTCCATGTCGGATACATACCAACTGGTCGGTATGGTGACAAGCCAAAAAAAAGCCCGCCGGCCCTCAGATCTGCTTCAGGACCGGATCTTGTAGCCGGTGCGGAAGATCCATCCGATCACCGCGAGGCAGGCGAGGGTGAAGGCGCCGATGGCGGCGAGGCTCAGCCCGATGCTCACCTCGGCGGTTCCGAAGAACGACCAGCGGAACCCGGAGACCAGGTAGACCACCGGGTTGAACATCGTCACCGACTGCCAGAACGGCGGCAGCATGTCGATCGCGTAGAAACTGCCGCCGAGGAACACCAGCGGCGTGATCACCAGCAGCGGCACCAGCTGGAGCTGTTCGAAGTTCTCCGCCCAGACCCCGAGGATGAAGCCGAACAGGCTGAAACTGACGCAGGTCAGCACCAGGAAGGCGATCATCGCCACGGGATGCGCCACCGGCAGCGTCACGAAGAAATTCGCGGTGACGTAGATGATCAGCCCGATGATCAGCGCCTTGGTCGCCGCCGCGCCGACGAAGCCGATCACGATCTCGATGAACGAGATCGGCGCCGACAGCAGCTCGTAGATCGTGCCGACGAAGCGCGGGAAATAGATGCCGAACGAGGCGTTCGACACGCTCTGCATCGTCACCGTCAGCATGATCAGCCCCGGCACGATGAAGGCGCCGTAGTCGATGCCGTCGATCTGCTGGATCCGCGAGCCGATGGCGCTGCCGAACACCACGAAATAGAGCGAGGTCGACAGCACCGGCGAGACCAGGCTCTGCCAGATGGTGCGGAAGGTCCGCGACATCTCCGACCGGTACAGCGCCCAGACCGCGCGCCAGTTCATGCCCCGTCCCTCACCAGCCCGACGAAGATGTCCTCGAGCGAGCTCTGCCGGGTCTGCACGTCGCGCAGGGTCAGCCCGGAGGCCGACAGGTCGCGCAGCAGCGAGGTGATCCCGGTGCGCGCGGCCTCGCGGTCGTAGGTGTAGTCGAGGCTGCGCCCGTCCGCGCCCAGCGTCAGCGCATAGCCCGCCAGCGCCTCGGGCACCGCGGCGACCGGCGCCTGCAGCTCGATGGTCATCTGCTTGCTGCCCATCCGCCGCATCAGCGTCGCCTTGTCCTCGACCAGCAGGATGCGCCCGCCGTTGATCACCGCCACCCGGTCGGCGATCGCCTCGGCCTCCTCGATGTAATGCGTGGTCAGGATGATCGTGGCGCCGTCGCTGCGCAGCTCCTCCACCATCTCCCACATGCCCTTGCGCAGCTCGACGTCGACGCCGGCCGTCGGCTCGTCGAGGAACAGCACCCGCGGCTGGTGCGCCAGCGCCTTCGCGATCAGCACCCGGCGCATCATGCCGCCCGACAGCGTCTGGATCTTGCTGTCGCGCTTGTCCCACAGCGACAGCCGGGTCAGCAGGCCCTCGAGATAGGCGTCGTCGCGCGGCTTGCCGAACAGGCCGCGCGAAAACGCCACGGTGCGGAACACCGTCGAGAAGATGTCGAGATGCACCTCCTGCGGCACCAGCCCGATCAGTTCACGCGCCCGGCGATAGTCGCGCACCACGTCGTGCCCGCCGACGGTGATCGCGCCGGAGCTGA
>CAYTMB010000120.1:0-6855 GCA_964438465.1 uncultured Rhodovulum sp.
CCTCGGAGTTAGCCTGGACTTGGGTGAGGCTGGAGCGCGCGGTGGCCGCATTCGCGCACCGATTGGAGAGCGACGGGAATGGGTGGCGCCCCTCGCCCTCCACGCTCACGCGCTCCGGGCGACCGGATCGCGCGGGGCAATGCCCCGCTGATGCGATCCGGGGCGCGCGTCTTTCGAGGGGCGCGCCCCGGGGCGATGAGGCGGAGTTCGTATGAGTCGCCTGACTGAGTCGCCTGCGGGCGGCACAAAAAAAAGGCGACGTCGCCGCCGCCTTTCTTCCAGGTCGCACCCTATTTACCGGCAGGTCGATGCGCCGGTCAGGCGCATCGACCGTGACGTTCGCTCCTGCGGAGCGACGTCAGGGATCAGGAGTCGTCGTTCGAGATCGCGTAAGCGACGGCGGCGAGGCCGATCACCGGGATCAGCCAGGCGGCGTTGAAGCCGCCGACCGGGGCCGGCTCGGCGACGATGATCTCTTCCTCGACCGGGGCCTCGAACACGAGGGCGCCCGCGAAGGCCTGGCCGGCGAGCAGGAGAGCGGCCGCAGTGCTGACGATGAGTTTCATTGTTATCCTCCTAAAGAGTGCGGGTCTGCGATACTGCTAGCTCACCCGGACCTGCGAGCGGACAAGCTAATGCCCGGAGACTAACCAACTTCCTTCCGCACATTCAATCTATGAAATTCGGGGGGTTGAGTAAATCGCCAATGTTGTCAAATGAGCAACACCGGCGTCCCGACCTGCGCGCGGTCGTAGACCTCCAGGATGTGCTCGTTGAACAGGCCGATGCAACCGTTGGACGACTGCCGCCCGATCTTGCGGATGTCGTTGGTGCCGTGGATGCGGTAGGCGCCCGGGAAGCCGAGGTTCAGCGCGCGGATGCCGAGCGGGTTGTTCGGGCCGGGCTCGACATAGCGCGGCAGGTCGGGGTTGCGCGCGATCATGTTGTCGGTCGGCCGCCATTCCGGATCGGGACGCTTGAGCGTCACGGTGGTGCGCCCGCGCCGGGTCAGGTCGCCGTTCATCGGCACCGAGGTCGGATAGATGCGGTAGAACCCGTCCGAGCCCCAGTAATGCAGCGTGCGGTCGTTGACGTCGCACAGGATCGCGTCCCGCTCGATCGAGCCGAAATGATCCTGCCAGTTGCGGCTGATCGAGCCCGAGACGCGGCGCTGCAGGCGCGGCTTGTCCTGCTCGTCCGGAACGAAGTCGCGCAGCGGATCGGCCTGTTGCGCGACGGCGGCCCCGCCCAGGGCGACGCCGAGCGCCGCAACCGCCGCCCCCGCCGCCAGGCGCCCGAAGGCGCGCCGGTCCATGTCGCGCATCGTCTCGTCGTACATCCCGCTCTCCAACAAATGATCGGACTTTTGCGCGCATAGTATTGATGCGACCGGATCGGCGCAATTCACACTTCGGTCACTCGTTGTAACGCGCCGGCACTGATTGCGTTTGAACGCCCGCGCGAAACCCGATAAGCACCGGGATCGGATCACGATTTGCCGGACATCGCAATGCCGCGCCTTGGCTTTCTCGTTCTCGCCGCCGTGCTAGCCCTCACCGCCTGCGCCCCGACGCAGCAGACCGGCGGCGTCACCCGCCTGACCGCGGCCGATGCGGCCCCGATCCGCCTGCGCCATCTCGACGCGGTGAACGCCGCGCGCACCCAGCAGGGCCTCGCGCCGCTGCAGCTTTCGGCCGAGCTCGACGCCGCCGCCGAGACCCACGCCCGCGACATGTCGGTGCAGAAGCGCGCCTGGCATTTCGGCTCGGACCTGACCAGCTGGCGCGAGCGCGGCTTTCGCGCCGGCTACCGCGGCGAGGTGCTCGGCGAGAACCTGTTCGAGGGCGCCGACGGCGACCTGACGGTGCTGCGCTACTGGCTGGAGGTGCCCGACACCCGCCGGGTGATCATGGACCCCGCCGCCCGCGGCCTCGGGCTGGGCTGGCACCAGGATCCGGGCGGCAAGCTCTGGTGGGTGCAGCTGATCGGCGCCTGACGCGCCTGCGCCGCACCTTCGCGGGCGCGGCGCGGCGGTCCGGTTCAGGCGAGAATGGTGATCGGCACGCCCAGCGGCGTCATCGCCCAGATTTCCTCGATCTCGTCATTGCTCACGGCGATGCAGCCCGCCGTCCAGTCGCGGCGCGATTTCTTGGCGGTCCGCATCGGCTCGCCGTGAATGAAGATGTCGCCGCCGGGATCGAACCCGAGCGAGCGGGCGCGGGCCACGTCCTCGGCGTTGGGATAGCTGACCCCGATCGACAGGAAGAACTCGCTGCGCGGGTTGCGCCGGTCGATCCAGTAGCGCCCCTCGGGCGTGCGGCCGTCGCCCGAGCGCAGCTTGTGCCCCTCGGGGGTGAAGCCGAGATCGACGCGGTAGCGCTTCAGGATCTCCTTGCCGTTGCGCAGCTCCAGCACGCGTTTCGACTTGGAGACGACGAGGTGATTCGTGCGTGGCGCGACCTTCTGCACGAAGGCCGAGGCCGCCGACGGCAGCGCCGCCGCGCCGATCAGCCCGGCCGCCAGCGCGAAGGTCGCGCGCCGACTCAGCCCGGCGCGGTCCTGAAACCCGCTATCGCGAACCCTGTCCTGCATGGCGCCTTCGGCGCGTCGCGTAAGAATGCCCTCGGTCATCCGCCTGCCCATCATCGTTGTCGGGTCCGTTCGGACCTCGTGATTACCTGCCTCGTATGCTTGACGTAACCCTAACGCCGTCGCGTCAGGCAAGCGGAATTTCGCCGACGGGCCGCCCGGCGGGGCCGATCAGCGCGCGGCTGTGGCGCGACGGACGCGCTCGGAGGCGCTCTTGAGCTGTCCGCAGGCCGCCATGATGTCCTCGCCGCGCGGCGTGCGGACCGGCGAGGCGTAGCCCGCGCGGTTGACGATTCGCGCGAAGGCCTCGATTCGGTCGGGGTCCGAGCGCTCGTATGGCGCCCCGGGCCAGGGGTTGAACGGGATCAGGTTGATCTTGGCCGGGATGCCGGCGATCAGCTTGACCAGCCGCTTCGCATCGGCGTCGCTGTCGTTCACGCCCTTCAGCATCACGTATTCGAAGGTGATTCTCTCGGCGTTCGACAGCCGCGGATAGGCGCGGCAGGCGTCGAGCAGGGCGGCGATGTTCCACTTGCGGTTGATCGGGACCAGCGTGTCGCGGACCGAATCGGTGGTGGCGTGGAAGGAGATCGCGAGCAGGCAGCCGATCTCGGCGCCGACCCGGGCGATCTCGGGGACGACGCCGGAGGTCGACAGCGTGATGCGGCGGCGCGACAGCGCCAGCCCGGCGCCGTCCATCGCGATCTTCATCGCGTCGCGCACCGCCTCGAAGTTGTAGAGCGGCTCGCCCATGCCCATCAGCACGACGTTGGAGACCAGCCGCTTGTCCGGGACCGCCCGGCCCCAGTCGCCGATGTCGTCGCGCGCGACGAGGATCTGGCCGACGATCTCCTCCGCGGTCAGGTTGCGCACCAGCCGCTGGGTGCCGGTGTGGCAGAACGAGCAGGTCAGGGTGCAGCCGATCTGGCTGGAGACGCAGAGCGTGCCGCGGCCGGGCTCGGGGATGTAGACGGTCTCGATCTCGCCGCCGCCGGCGACGCGCAGCAGGTACTTGCGGGTGCCGTCGGCCGAGATCTGGCGCGCGACGATCTCCGGGCGGTCCAGCGTATGCGCCTCGGCGAGCCGGGCGCGCAGGTCGCGCGCGAGGTTGCTCATCGCGGCGAAGTCCCGGGCGCCGCGGTGGTAGATCCATTGCCAGACCTGCGCCACCCGCATGTCGGCCTGCGCCTCGGGGGCGCCGGCCGCGACCAGCGCGGCGCGCAGCCCGGCGCGGTCGAGCCCGATCAGCGACGGGCGCTCCACCGGCGCGACGCGGCGCGGCAGGGTCGCCAGATCCTGCACGATCGGAGCGGTTGTCATCAGGCTGGTCCCCGGAAACGCCGAACGGCGCCCGAACGGACGCCCCTGCCCTTCTCCTTAGGCGATCCGGCGCCGCGGCGCCAGCCCGCGCCGCGGCGGGCTACCTGCAGCGGCTTTCGGCTTCGTTGACCGCGGCGGTGAAGCCGGCCAGCGAGAAGGTGTCGACCGTGGTGGTGCCGCGCGCCGAGACGCCGGTCACCGTCGCGGTCGCGCCGCGGCGCATCGCGGCGACGACGCGCCCGTCGTCCTCCTTCTGCGGCCAGGCCCATTCGTTGGCGTCGCCGACCACCGGCGAAAACGCGAAGGCCTCGGATCCGACCGTCACCTGGACCGCCTTGCCCTGTTCCAGCGGATAGCCGCTGCGGAAGCTGACCTCGTTGCTGACGCCCTCGGCGGGGTTGAACCGGACGAAGAAGCGGATGTCGCCGCGGGTGACCTCGACCGGCTGGCCGTTGCGGCGGGCGGTGCTGCCGGTCGGCGCCGAGGCGATGTAGCACTCGCGCGGCTCGCCCGCGACGAACACGGTCCAGTCGTTATGCGCGGCCACACGTTCCGCCGCGGCCTGCGCAAGCGCGGGCGCGGCCGTCAGCGCGGCGCAACCGAAGGCGATGATTTTCCACGGCGCAGCGGTCATGGTGCTGTGTCTCCTGCTCGATCACACGTGCGTTTATCCCGATCCCCTCCGTCGCATGCAACGCCGAACGGTCGAGCTTGTTATTATTGGCGGCCTGCGGCTAGTTTAGCCCGGGTCCGGAAGGTATTTCCAGTCCCTACCGCGGGCCTGCGCCCGCATTCGGACCGGCGGGCCCCGCGCCGGAGCACAAGGCTGCGACCGATGCCCGCCGCGCGCCCTCCCGAAGCCGCCGTCCCGAGCGACGCGGAGCTGCTGGCCGGCGTCGCCGCCCGCGACCGCGCGGCGTTCGTGGCGCTGTTCGGGCGGTACGGCGGGCGGATCAAGGCCTTCACCATGCGCTCCGGGGCCAGTCCCGAGGACGCGGACGAGATCGTCCAGGACGTGATGGTGTCGGTCTGGCGGCGCGCGACCAGCTTCGATCCCGAGCGCGCCGCGGCCTCGACCTGGATCTACGCGATCGCGCGCAACCGGCGCATCGACGGGCTGCGGCGGGCGCGCCGGCCGCGCCCCGATCCGTTCGATCCCGCGCTCCAGCCCGATCCGGCGCCGGACGGGCTCGACCGGGTGGCGCGCGCCGAGCGCGAGGCGGCGCTGCGCGCCGGCCTCGCCGGGCTCGCGCCCGAACAGCGCGCCGTGCTGGTCGCGGCGTTCTACGACGGCCGCAGCCACGGCGAGATCGCCGCGGCGCTCGGCCTGCCGCTCGGCACGGTGAAGTCGCGCATCCGGCTGGCGTTCCAGCACCTGCGCTTCGCGCTGGGCGAGGGTTTCATCGAGGAGTTGACGAATGAGTGATGCGGTTCCGCTGGTCGATGTCTGGCGCGGCGAGATGGTGGAGTCGCGCCATCGCGGCCATGCGGCGATCGCCGACGCCCGCGGCCGGGTGATCGCCGCCTGGGGCGACCCGGGGGCGGTGATCTATCCGCGCTCGTCGTGCAAGATGCTGCAGGCGCTGCCGCTGCTCGAGAGCGGCGCCGGGGCGGGGCTGTCGAGCGAGCGGCTGGCGCTGGCCTGCGCCTCGCACAAGGGCGCGGCGATCCATGTGAGCCGGGTCGCGGCCTGGCTGGCCGATCTCGGGATGGGCGACGCCGACCTGCGCTGCGGACCGCAGGTCCCCGACGACGCGCCGGAGCGGCATCGGCTGCGCGACGAAGGCGAGGCGCCCTGCCAGATGCACAACAACTGCTCGGGTAAGCACGCCGGCTTCCTGACGCTGAGCCGGCATCTGCGGGCGGGGAGCGAATATGTCGAGGTCGGCCATCCGGTGCAGGTCGCGGTGCGCGCGGCCTTCGAGGAGATGACCGGCGAGGCGAGCCCGGCCTGGGCGATCGACGGCTGTTCGGCGCCCAACTTCGCCTGCACGGTGGCGGGGCTGGCGACGGCGGCGGCGCGGATGGGCGATCCTTCGGGCCTCGGCGCGGCGCGCGGCGCGGCGGCGCGGGCGCTGGTCGATGCGATGCGCGCGCATCCGCTGCTGGTCTCCGGGGTGGGCGGCGCCTGCTCGGAGCTGATGGCGGCGATGGGCGGCCGGGTCGCGGTCAAGACCGGGGCCGAGGCGGTGTTCCTCGCGATCCTGCCGGAACGCGGCCTCGGGGTGGCGCTGAAGATCGAGGACGGGACCACCCGCGGCTCGGAATGCGCGATCACCGCGCTGCTCGCGCGGCTGGGCGCGATCGACCCGGCCGACCCGGCCGCGGCCCGGCGGATGACGCCGATCCTGCCGAACCGCCGCGGCGTGCCGGCGGCGCGCATCGCGCCGCATCCGGATTTCTGGTCGAAGGGCGCGGCGATCTGAGCGCGCGGGGGGCCCGGGGTTCGCGGATCGTTTTCATCCTTTTTTCATCCTTACGGATCCCGGCGGATCTCCCTAGGCTCGTGGCCTCGGTTCTTGCGCGGAGCGGGTCCTGCCTCGGATTGTCATGATCGCCGACGACCTTACCGGCGCGCTCGACGCGGCGGCGCCCTTCGCCGGGCTTGGGCGCAGGACGCTCGTCGCGGTGACGCCGGCGGATGTCGACCGCGCGCTGGCGCAGGCGCCGGAGGTGCTTTCGGTCAGCACGAACACCCGCGAAGCCCCCGAAGACGAGGCCGTGGCGCAGGCGCTGGCGGTGGCGCTGAAACTCGGATCGGCGCCGGTGATGTTCAAGAAGGTCGATTCGCGGCTCAAGGGCCATGTCCGGGCCGAGCTTGCCGCCCTCGCCGAACTGCGGGGGGCGGCGTCGGTGCTGCTCTGCCCGGCGATCCCGGAGCTCGGGCGGATCGTTCGCGACGGCGCGATCTCGGGCTTCGGCGTCGATGTTCCGATCGCCTGCGCG
>CAYTMB010000121.1:0-6802 GCA_964438465.1 uncultured Rhodovulum sp.
TGTCGATATGGTCGATCCCGAGGTCGAGCGCCGCGGCGAGCACCGCATGCGCCTCGGCCTCGGTCGCCTCGCCGTAGACGCCGGCGAACGACATCGCCCCGATTCCGACCGCGGAAATCCGCGGGCCGTCCGCCCCCAACCGCCGTTTCTGCATTGTCTCGAACTCCCGCCCCTCAAGCGCCGCGCCTTGCGCGGCCAGTCGGCCTTACCGGCCCTCGATCCGCCAGGCGCCGAAGGCGAACGCGCCCGCGAGCAGCAGCATCAGCCAGCCCGGCGCCAGCGCCGTCTGCCGGATGTCGCGCAACTGGTAGGCCGCGCGGTCGGCGAGGCCGATCCAGCCGCGGCCCTCGGACACCCGCCCCGCGCGCACCATCCGGATGTCGGGCGCCCCGTCCTCCAGCCGCCTGATCCCGCCGCGCGTCGCCGCCGCCAGCGGCGCCAGCACCCGCTCGGTCGACACCGGATCGGCGAACTCGCGCGGCGCGCGCGGGCCGACCACGGCCACCGCCGCCATGTCGCCTTCCTCCAGCCGCCAGATGCCGTTCTCCTCCGCCTCCAGCCGACCCTCCCAGCGCCCGGGCGCCACCTCGGTCATCTCGACCGTCGCCACCGCGCCCGACGGGCTGGTGACGGTGACCGGATCCACGGTCTCGGCCAGCGTCCGGCGCGACAGCACCAGCTCCCCCTCCTGCCGCGCGCCCGACAGCACCTCCTCCTCCAGCTCCGGCTCCTTCATCAGCCAGTGCGCCAGCCGCCGCAGCAGCTCGGCCTGCGGCCCGCCGCCCTCGAAGCCGCGGCTCCACAGCCAGGCGTGGTCGGAGGCGAGCATCGCCACCCGGCCCTCGCCCTGCCGGTCGAGCACCAAGAGCGGCCGGCCATCCGGCCCCTCCATCACCGCGGCGCCGCTGTTCATCTCGACCTCGGCCATGCGGAACCAGCGGCCCCAGCCGGGGGCGCCGTCCTCGGTCGCCGGGCGCGGGGCGTGATCCTCCAGCCCCGCCGTCACCGGATGCCGGGCGCCGACCTCGCCGATCCGCGGGATGAACCCCTCCTCCAGCACCCGCGAGGTCGGCGTCACCGGCAGGACCTGGTTCAGCGGCGACCGCGCGAGGCTGTCGGCCCCGGCGATCTCCTCGCCCGACCCGATCAGCAGCGCCCCGCCGTCGCGGACATAGCGCACGATGTTCTCGAAATAATGGTTCGGCAGGATGCCGCGGCGCTTGTAGCGGTCGAAGACGATCAGGTCGAACTCGTCGACCTTCTCCATGAACAGCTCCTGCGTCGGGAAGGCGATCAGGCTGAGCTCGAACACCGGCACGAAGTCCTGCTTGTCGGGCGGGCGCAAGATGGTGAAATGCACCAGATCGACGCCGCTGTCGGACTTCAGCAGGTTGCGCCAGGTCCGCTCGCCCGGATAGGGCTCGCCCGAGACCAGCAGCACGCGCAGCCGGTCGCGCACGCCGTTGATCGAGACGATCGCGGCGTTGTTGCGCGCGGTCAGCTCGCCCGCCGCCTCCGGCGTCGCGATCTCCAGCACGTTCGCGCCGCCGCGCGTCAGCGTCACCGGCAGGGTCACGCTCTCGCCGACCGGCACGGTGAAGCGCTGCGGCTCGGAGCCGTCCAGCGCGATCGACAGCTCGGCCGGCCCGGTCGCCGCGGGCGCGGCGCCGAGATCCTCGAGCTTCAGCCGCAGGCTGACCGCCTCGCCGACGATGGCGAAGGCCGGCGCGGTCTCGATCACCACCCGGCGGTCCCAGTCGGCGGCGCGACCGGTCAGCAGCGTGTGGACCGGCCCGGGGAAGGCCGTCAACGCCTCGGGATCGTGCGCCTGCCCGTCGGTGATCAGGATCGCGCCGGCGATGCGCTCGGGCGGCAGCTCGGCGGCGGCCTCGGCCAGCGCGCCGAGCAGCGGGGTGCCGTCGTCGCCGCGGTCGGCCACCCGGACCACCCGCATGTCGAGCCCGCCGCCCTGGCCCAGCCGCGCCAGTTCGGCCTCGACCCCGGCCAGCGCCTCGGCCGTCGCCGCGTCGCGCCCGTCGATGGCGTTGCTGGCGCTGTCGTCGACCACGACCACCGCGATGTTCGCCACCGGCGCGCGGTCCTCCTCGCGCAGCGAGGGATTCGACAGCGCCGCCAGCAGCACCAGCGCCGCGAGGCCGCGCAGCCACCAGCCGCCCAGCCCCCGCCACAGCGCCAGCGCCACCAGCGCCAGCGACAGCGCCGCCAGCCCGCCGATCGCGGACCAGGGCAGCAGCGGGTCGAAGCTGATCGCCTGGAACATGCTACTGCCCCAGCCGGTCGAGCAGGGCGGGCACATGCACCTGATCGGACTTGTAGTTGCCGGTCATCACGTACATCAGCAGGTTGACGCCAAAGCGCACCGCCATCTCGCGCTGGCGCTCGCCGGCGATGCCGCGGCCGACCGGGAACATCGGCTGGCCGCCGTCGGTCACCGCCCAGGCCGCGGCCCAGTCGTTGCCGCCGATCATCACCGGCGTCACCCCGTCGTTGAGGTTGCGGAACGGCAGCCCCTCGACTTCCTCCGCCTGCGCCGCCGCCTCGACCCAGACGGGCGCGCCCATCGCGCGGCCGGGAAAGTCCTGCAGCAGGTAGAACGTCCGCGTCAGCACATGGTCCGCCGGAACCGGCTCCAGCGGCGGCACGTCGAGGCGCAGCGCGATGCGCTGCAGCACCCGGCCGTTCGGGGTGCTGGCGCCGTCGGCGCCGCCGAGCTGCGCGTCCTGGGTGTCGAACAGGATCATGCCGCCGTGGCGCAGATAATCGTTGAGCCTGGCGTAGGCGGCGTCCGAGGGCATGCGCTGGCTCTCGGTGATCGGCCAGTACAGGAACGGGAACAGCGCGAGGTCGTCGGCTTCGAGATCGACGGCCATCGGCGGGCCGGGCTCGATCGCCGACCGCGCGAACAGCGCCTGGCTGAGCCCGGTCAGGCCGGCCTCGCTGATCCGGTCCACCCGCGCGTTGCCGGTCACGACATAGGCGAGCACCGTCTCGTTGGCCGCCAGCAGCGCCGCGGCGTCGTCGCCGGCGGCCTGCGCCCGCGCCGGACCCGGAACGGCCAGCGCCGCCGCCAGCAGCAGCGCCGCAGCCCCGCCCGCCGCCCGCGCCCCGCGCATCCGCCCCGACAGCGCCAGCGTCGCCAGCACGTCGAGCGCCAGCAACGCCAGCGCCAGCGCCAGCAGCCAGGGGCCGAGCCGGGTCTCCGCGCCGCGCTGCGGCGCCTCGACGACCACTCCGGCCGGCAGGTCGGCCAGCGGCGCCAGCAGGTCGCCGGACCGCAGGACGTTGAGCGCGGCGCGCCGCTCGCCGCTGCCGTAGACGCCCGGCGGCATCGCCTCGGACGGCGGATCCGCCAGAAGCTGCGCGCCCTCCACGCCCGCGACCAGCGCGGGCGGCCCGAGGTCGCCGAAGCCGTCCAGCACCTGCAGCGGCGTCCAGATCGCGCCCTCCAGCGCGGCGGCGTCGCCGCCGAGCCCGCCCGCGCTCTGGGTCAGCCGCTCGAGCATCCGCACGAACAGCCCCGACAGCGGCAGGGTCGACCAGTCGGCGTTGGCGGTCACATGCACCAGCACCACGCGCCCGTCGCCGAGCGCGGCGCCGGTGACTAGCGGCGTGCCGTCCTCGAGGCTGGCGAGCACCCGGCCGGGCAGATCCGGGTCCGGCTGCGCCATGACCTGGGCGGTTATGTCCACGTCGTCGGGCACCGCGAGCCCGGCGAACGGACCGGTCTCCGGGAACGGCTGGAGGCGCTGCGGCGCGCCCCAGGACATCGCGCCGCCGACGCTGCGCCCGCCCACCCGCAGCCGCACCGGCAGCAGGGGATCGGCTTCGAGCTGGCCGGCGCCGGAGGCCGCCAGCCGCGGCCCGGCGAAGCGCAGCAGCAGCCCGCCGCGCTCGACCCAGTCGGTCAGCGCCGCGCGCTCGCCCTCGCCGAAGACGCCGACATCCGCCAGCGCCAGGACGTCGGGGGCCGCCGCGAGCATGTCGGGCAGCGGCGCCTCGATCACCTCCGCGAAGGGCTCCAGCGCGTTCCGCAGGTAGTGCAGCGGATCGATCAGGTCCTGCGCCTCGCCGCCGGCGCGGCCGGACATCAGCCCGACCTTGCGCCGGCGTACGCTGTCGTCGGCCAGCACCACGCCGGCGGCCGACTTCGCCTCGGCCAGCGCCACGCGGCCGACGCGGTTGCGCAGCTCGATCGGCAGGTCGAGCGCGAGGTCCAGCGCGGTCTCGCCCGGCGCGAACTCACCGCGCGCGGCGCCGAGCGCCCGCTCGACGCCGTTCGGATCCGGGCCGATCGCGGTCACCGACACCTCGCGCGCCGCCGTCGCGTCGGGGCGCAGCGCCGTGACCACCAGCGCGCCGTCCTGCAGCCGCGGCGGGGTCAGCGCCAGCGCCTCGCGCGGCGGCTCGACCAGCGTGACCGGGCCGCGGTCGAGCAGCGCCGCGGCCAGCGCGGCCTCGCCGCCGTGCCCGAGCCCGTCGTTCAGCCACAGCGTCTCGAACCCCTCGCCGAGCCCGGCGACCCAGTCCGCCCAGGCGGCGCGATCCGGGGCCCAGGCCCGCGGCGCGAACCCGGCGAGCCGGCCCGACCATTCCGACGCCGCGCGCAGCGGCAGCGCGGCATCGGCCGGCGGCGGCGCCGCCATCGACAGGATCGCGACGGGCCGGCCATCGCGCCCCGTCTCGTCCAGCGCCTCGCCGATCCGCGTCGTGCGCGCCGTCCAGTCGGGCGCATCGGCCCAGCCGCCATCGAGCAGCACCAGCAGCGGCGCGTCCGATCCGCTGACCCGGGGGTTGAGCACCGGCCCCGCGAACGCCAGGATCGCCGCCGCCAGCGCCGCCATCCGCAGCAGCAGCAGCCACCACGGCGTGCGGTCGGGAATCCGTTCGGGATCGCGCAGCCCGAGCAGCAGCCGCACGCCGGGAAAGGCCTGCCGCCCCGGCGAAGGCGGAATGGCGCGCAGCAGCCACCACAGCACCGGCAGCACGACCAGCGCGACGAGCAGCCAAGGCGCCAGGAAGGCGATGGGGCCGATCGTCATCCGATCACCCTCGCCCGTCCCCGATCGCCATGTACAGCCACAGCAGCGCCGCGCGCGGGCTCTGGCTGGTGCGGTGGAACAGCACCCGCCAGCCCAGCCCCGCGGCCAGCGCCGACAGCTCCGCCCGCCGCTCGGCGAGACGCTCCCGGTAGGCGTCCCGCAGCGCGCGCGCGCGCTGGGTCTCGAACCGGGTTCCCCCGCCCATGCTCTCGAAGATCAGCCGGCCGTCGAACGGAAAGGTCTCCTCGCTTTCGTCCAGCACCTGCACGAACACCCCGCGCACGCCCTGGTCGCCGGCATGGGCCAGCGCCGGCGCCATCCTGTCGAGATCGCCGAGAAAGTCCGAGAAGAACACCGCGCGTCCCCCGCGCGCCAGCCGGTCGTTCGGCGGCGCGCCGTAGTCGGAGCGGTCCTCCCGCGGCGCCCCGGCCAGCGCCATCGCCATCCGGCTCAGCTGCGCCTGGCCGCCGCGCGGCTGCGCCGCCGGCCCGCCCATCAGCGCGATGCGCTCGCCGCCGCGGGTCATCAGCACCGCCAGCGCCAGCGCGACCAGCGCCGCCCGCTCGCGCTTGCTGCGCTCGGCCTCGGCGCCGCGGTAATCCATCGACTGGGCGTCGTCGACCCAGATGCTGACCGTCTGCGCCGCCTCCCATTCCATCTCGCGGATGAACTGCGCGTCCGACCGGCCGGAGCGGCGCCAGTCCACCATCGAGCGCGGATCGCCCGGCACCGCCTGCCGGTACTGCCAGAAATTCTCGCCATGCCCGGCGCGCCTGCGCCCGTGCACGCCCATCGCCACCGTCGCCGCCAGCAGCTCGGCCTCGGCCAGCAGCGGCGGCAGCGCGCCGGCGATCTTCTCGGCGTCGCGGCGAAGCCCGACCGGCCCCTGCGGCTTCTGCGGTCCGCGCAGGACCTGGGCGTTCACGCGGCCGCCTCCACGCCCGTCACCTCCTCGGTCAGCCGCGCGATCAGCGCGTCGAGGGTCTGGCCCTCGGCGCGCGCCGCGAAGCCCAGCGCCATGCGGTGGATCAGCACCGGATGCGCCAGCGCCGCGACATCCTCGATCCCCGGCGCCAGCCGGCCCTGGATCAGCGCGCGGGCGCGGATCGCCATCACCAGCGCCTGCGCCGCCCGCGGCCCCGGCCCCCAGCTCACCGCCGAGGCGACCCAAGGATGCGCCTCCGGCCCGCCCGGCCGCGCCGAGCGCACCAGGTCGAGGATGCGCTCCAGCACCGCCTCGCCCACCGGCAGCCGGCGCACCAGCCGCTGCGCCGCCATCAGGCTCTCGGCGTCGAACACCGGCTCGGCCTTCGCATCCTCGACGCCGGTGGTCGCCAGCACGATCGCCCGCTCGGCGTCGCGGTCGGGATAGTCGACGTCGATCTGCAGCAGGAACCGGTCGAGCTGCGCCTCGGGCAGCGGATAGGTGCCCTCCTGCTCGATCGGGTTCTGCGTCGCCAGCACATGGAACGGCCGCGGCAGCCGCCGCCGCTGGCCGGCGACCGAGACCTCCTGCTCCTGCATCGCCTGCAGCAGCGCCGACTGCGTCCGGGGCGAGGCGCGGTTGATCTCGTCGCCCATCAGCAGCTGGCAGAACACCGGCCCGTCGATGAAGCGGAAATGCCGCGAGCCGTCCGGGCCGGTCTCCAGCACCTCGGCGCCGAGGATGTCGGCGGGCATCAGGTCCGGGGTGAACTGCACCCGGTGCGCCATCAGCCCCAGCACCGTGCCGAGCGTCTCGA
>CAYTMB010000122.1:0-6784 GCA_964438465.1 uncultured Rhodovulum sp.
GACATGCGCGGCGCCATCGGCTTTGCGCTGAACTGGCCGGAGCGCGCGCCGCTGCCGGTGGCGCGGCTCGACTTCGCCGCCGTCGGCCGGCTCGACTTCGCCCCGGCCGATCCCGACCGCTTCCCGGCGCTGCGGCTGGCGCGCGAGGCGATGGCGCTCGGCGGGCTGGCCGGGGCGGTGTTCAACGGCGCCAAGGAGGCGGCGCTCGACGCCTTTCTCGCCGGAAGGGTCGGCTTCCTTGACATGGCCGTCCTCGTTGAACATGTGATGGAGCGGCTCGGCGCCGAGGCCGCGCGCCAGGGCGGCGGCTACGGGCTCGACGCGGTGGTGGCGCTGGACGCGGCGGCGCGGCGCGGCGTCGCGGAGCGCGCCGGAACCTTGGCGGAAAGCGCAGGAACGCACGCATGGAACTGATTGCAGGCATCCCGTTTTTCGGTGGGTTTCTCGCCACGGTGCTGCCCTTCGTGGTGGTGCTCGGCATCGTCGTCGCCGTGCACGAATACGGCCACTACATCGTCGCGCGCTGGTGCGGCATCCGCTCCGAGGTGTTCTCGATCGGCTTCGGCCCGGTGATCTGGTCGCGGCGCGACAAGCGCGGCACGCTGTGGCAGGTGGCGGCGCTGCCGCTCGGCGGCTACGTCAAGTTCCTCGGCGACAGCGACGGGTCGAGCCGGGCGGATCCCGCGCAGCTGAACGACATGAGCGCGCGCGAGCGGGCCGAGAGCTTCCACGGCGCCAGCGTCGGCCGGCGGATGCTGACCGTGCTGGCGGGGCCGGCGTTCAACTTCCTGCTGACCATCGCGGTGTTCGCCGGGCTGGCGCTGTGGCAGGGCGTGCCGACCGAGCGCGTGATCCTCGGCGAGATCGAGCCGCTGCCCGGGATCGAGCAGCCGCTGCGCCCGGGCGACGTCGTGCTCGAGGTCAACGGCGCGCCGGTGGCCGCGTTCACCGACATCTACGCCGCGGCGGCCGAGATGCCGGCGCCGGGCCCGATGCGGTTCGTCGTCGAGCGCGGCGGCGACCGGCTGGTCATCGAGGCGCCCTACGCCATGCCGCCGCTGGTGCAGGGCGTCGAGCCGCTGTCGCCGGCCAGCGAGGCCGGGCTGCGGCCCGGCGACGTCATCACCGCAGCCGACGGCGCGCCGCTCGCGGCCTTCACCGAGCTGCGCGAGAAGGTCATGGCCTCGGCCGGCCGCACGCTGCCGCTCGAGGTCTGGCGCGACGGCGCGACGCTTGAGCTCAGCATCACCCCGATCGAGCGCGACGCCGACGACGGCGCCGGCGGCTTCGAGCGGCGGGTGATGATCGGCGTGGCCGGCGCCTCGCTGTATCTGCCCGCGACCGAGACCCCGGCGCCCTGGACCGCGGTCGGGCTCGGGATCGAGCGCATGGTCTTTGTCATCACCCAGTCGCTGAACGGGCTGAAGCACATCCTGCTCGGCTCCCTCGGGGCCGAGAACCTGCAGGGCCCCATCGGCATCGCGCAGATCTCCGGCGAGACCGCCAGCCAGGGCCTCGGCAACTTCATCGCGCTGATCGGGGTGATCTCGACGGCGATCGGCCTGCTGAACCTGTTCCCGATCCCGGTGCTCGACGGCGGCCATTTCGTGGCCTTCCTGATCGAGGCGGTCCGCGGACGGCCGCCGAGCGAACGGGCGATGCACTTCGCCATGTCGATTGGTCTTGGCTTGATCCTGCTACTGATGGTATTCGCTACCTACAACGACATCATGCGAATGGTGAGTTGATAAACAGGGCGGCGAACCGTCCGTTCGGGGCAGAAGGGCAAGCGCCATGGGGCAGCGGCGGAGCATGTGGCGGTTCGGCCTGACGACGGGGCTGGCGACCGCGGCGCTGATCTTGATCCTCACCATCATCTCCGGCGCGCCCGGCCAGGCCCAGGGCACGGCGACCTTCAGCCGGATCGACGTGGCGGGCAACCAGCGCATCGAGGCCGACACCATCCGCGCCTTCGCCGGCATCGAGCCCGGAACCCCGGCCACGCCGGAGGAGCTGAACCTCGCGGTGCGCCGGCTGTTCGACACCGGCCTGTTCGAGACCGTCGAGGTGATGCCCGAGGCCGGACGGCTGGTCATCACCGTGGTCGAGAACCCGTCGATCAACCAGATCGCCTTCGAGGGCAACCGCTCGCTCGACGATGAGGCGCTCGGGCTGGTGATCGAGCTGCGCTCGCGCCAGTCCTTCTCGGTCGCGGCGGCCGAGGCGGACGCCCAGCGGGTGATCGAGGCCTACCGCGCCGCCGGCCGCTACGGCGCCGAAGTGACGCCGGTGATCATCCGGCTGCCCGACAACCGCGTCGATCTGGTGTTCCAGGTGGTCGAGGGCCGGCCCACCCGGGTCCAGCGGGTGAACTTCATCGGCAACGAGGTGTTCTCCGACGGCCGGCTGCGCCGCGCCGTCGAGACCAGCCAGGCCAACCTGCTCAGCTCGATCTTCGGCTCGGGCTCCTACGATCAGGACCGCGTCGAGCTCGACCGCGAGCTGCTGCGCCAGTTCTACCTCGAGCGCGGCTACGTCGATTTCGTCGTGCGCTCGGCCACCGCCGAGATCGCCCGCGAGCGCAACGGCTTCTTCGTCACCTTCACCGTCTCCGAGGGCGAGCGCTACACCTTCGGCGAGATGGCGGTGGCCTCCTCGGCGCCCGGGCTGAACCCGGCCGATTTCGAGCCGCTGCTGGAACCGGTGCTCGGCGGCGGCGTCTACAACGCCCGGCTGGTCGAGCGCGTGGTCGACCGCATGGCCTTCCAGGCCGGCCAGCAGGGCTACGCCTTCATCGAGGTGCGGCCGCGGATCCAGAAGAACGTGTCCGACCGCACCATCGACATCGTGTTCGACCTCGTCCAGGGCGAGCGCGTGTTCATCGAACGCATCGACATCTCGGGCAACACCCGCACGCTCGACCGGGTGATCCGCCGCCAGTTCAAGGTGGTCGAGGGCGACGCCTTCGACTCGCGCGAAGTCCGCAACGCCGAGAACCGCATCCGCGGCCTCGACTACTTCAAGACCGTGGCCGTCTCCGTCAGCGAGGGCTCGGCCCCCAGCCGCGCGCTGATCGGCGTCGAGGTCGAGGAGCAGCCGACCGGCAGCCTCAACCTCGGCGGCTCGTTCTCGTCCTCCGAGGGCGTCGCGGCGCAGATCTCGATCACCGAGCGCAACTTCCTCGGGCGGGGCCAGACCGTCAGCCTCGCGCTGACCGCCAGCACCCAGTACACCAACGTCGACTTCACCTTCGTCGAGCCGGCGCTGTTCGACCGCGACCTGCTCGGCGGCTTCCAGATCTATTTCCTCGACCGCAACTACGACGAGACCGCCTACAAGACCAAGAACATCGGCTTCGTGCCGCGCGTCGGCTTCCCGATCAGCGAGAACGGCCGGCTGACGCTGCGCTACACCATCTCGCAGGACGAGATCTTCGACGTCGCCAACGACGCCTCCGACATCATCCGCAACGAGGAGGGCACCCGGATCACCTCCGCGGTCGGCGGCACCTATGTGTTCGACCGGCGCAATTCGCCGGTGGACCCTTCCGCGGGCTTCATCCTGACCGCGACGCAGGAGTTCGCCGGCCTCGGCGGCGACTCGACCTATTCCAAGACCTCGGGCACGGCGCGGGCCTACACCAGCCTGTTCGACGAGGACGTCATCCTCAGCGCCGCGCTCGAGGCCGGGGCGCTGTTCTCCAACGACGGCAGCACCGTCACCCAGCGCTACATCACCGGCGGCGACGCCTTCCGCGGCTTCGCGCGCAACGGCGCCGGCCCGCGCGACATCTGCGGCCGCGGCGATTGCGTGGATCCGGCGCAGGAGAACCTGAGCGTCGACGACCCGCTCGGCGGCAACTTCCTCTCGGTGCTGCGGCTCGACGCCAGCTTCCCGCTCGGGCCGCTCGAGCAGTACGGCATCTACGGCGGCGTGTTCTCCGACATCGGCTCGCTGTGGGGCCTCGACGAGACCTTCGGCAGCATGGGCGAGGTCGATGACGACTTCTACCTGCGCGCCACCGCCGGGCTCAGCCTGTTCGTCGAGACGCCCTTCGCGCCGCTGCGCTTCAACTTCTCGCGCGCGATCCGCAAGAAGGACTACGACGAGACCGAGAATTTCCGCTTCACCGTCGCCACGCGCTTCTGAGGCGATGCGCCGGTCGGCATATTCGGCCTGTCTCGCGCTGGCGCTGGCGGCTGCGGGGGCCGGCGCGGCGCAGGAGGCGCCGCGCTCGCAGTTTCTCGTGCTGAACCAGGAGCGCATCCTGACCGACTCCGAGCGCGGCAAGGCGCTGCTCGCCGAGGAGGAGGCCGCCCGCGACCGGCTGCGCGCCGAGGCCCGCGCGATCGAGGCCGCCTTCGAGGCCGAGGAACGCCGGCTGACCGAGCAGCGCGCCGGGACCGACCCCGCCGCCTTCCGCAAGCTCGCCGACGATTTCGACGCCCGCGTCGTCGCGGCCCGGCGCGAGCAGGACGCCCGCGCCGGCGCGCTCGCCGCCGAATTTGACCAGCGCCGCCGACAGTTCTACGCTGAGGTCGGACCGGTTCTGGTGGGCGTGATGGCCGATTTCGGCGCGCAGGCGATCTTCGACGAATCCAGCGTGCTGATCTCGGATCAGGCGCTGAACATCACCGACGAGGTCATCGCCGCCATCGACGGCACCTTTGTCCCGGCGCCGCCGGAGACGGACGCCCAGCCGGCGGAGCCGGCCACGGACCCCGCCCCGGCGGAGCCGGCCACGGACGCCGCCCCGGCGGCGCCGGAGATGGACGCCGCCCCGGCGCCCGATGGCGCGCCGGACTGAACAGGAGACAGGGACGCATGGCCGTCGTGCTCGACACCGATCTGAGGCAGGTCGACATCCTCGCGATCAAGCGGATGATTCCGCATCGCTATCCGTTCCTGCTGATCGACCGGGTGGTGAACCTGCGGCCCGGCGTCTCGGCGGTGGGGATCAAGATGGTCACCGTCAACGAGCCGCATTTCGAGGGGCATTTCCCCGCCCGCCCGGTGATGCCCGGCGTGCTGATCGTCGAGGCGATGGCGCAGACCGCCGCCGTGCTGGTGGTCGAGACGCTCGACCTGATCGACAACGACTCGCTGGTCTATTTCATGAGCATCGAGAGCGCCAAGTTCCGCAGCACCGTCACCCCGGGCGACCAGCTCGAGCTGCACATCGACATCCTGCGCGGCCGCGGCAAGGTGTGGAAGTTCAGCGGCGCCGCGAAGGTCGGCGACACATTGGCCGCCGAGGCCGAGTTCACCGCGATGATCATGCCGCCCGACGACAAGCGCCTGAAGGCCTGAAGGGAAGACCCGATGACGATCGACCCGACCGCGCAGGTCCATCCCACCGCCATCGTCGAGCCGGGCGCCGTGGTCGGCCCGAATGTCGCGATCGGCCCCTACTGCGTGATCGGGCCCGACGTGCGCCTCGCCGCCGGGGTGCGGCTGCACAGCCATGTCTGCGTCGCCGGCGTCACCTCGATCGGCGAGGGCACCGAGATCTGGCCCTTCGCCTCGGTGGGCAGCGCGCCGCAGGACCTGAAGTACCAGGGCGAGCGCACCGAGCTGATCATCGGCGCGCGCAACCGCATCCGCGAATACGCCTCGCTCAACCCGGGCACGGCGTCGGGCGGCGGCGTGACCCGGGTCGGCGACGACAACCTGCTGATGATGAGCATCCATGTCGCGCATGACTGCGTCCTCGGCAACGGCATCATCATGGTGAACCACGCCACGCTCAGCGGCCATGTCGTGGTCGAGGACAACGTCATCCTCGGCGGGCTGTCGGCGGTGCACCAGTTCTGCCGGCTCGGGCGCGGCGCGATGATCGGCGGCATGGCCGGGGTCGCCGCCGACGTGATCCCCTACGGCACGGTGATGGGCGAGCGCGCGCATCTCGCCGGCCTGAACCTCACCGGCCTCAAGCGCCGCGGCGTCGACCGCGCCACCATCCACGGGTTGCGCGCCGCCTTCGGCGAGATCTTCGGGACCGAGGGCGAGGGCACGCTGCAGCAGCGCGCGGCGGCGGCCGGCGCGTCGCGCGCCGACAACCCGCTGGTGCAGGAGGTGGCGGCCTTCGTCGCCGCCGACAGCGCGCGCGCCTTCACCCTGCCGCCGGACTAGAGCGTGGCGTCGCAGGCGGACGGCCTCGGCATCGTCGCCGGACGAGGCGCGTTGCCGCGGCTGATCGCCGAGCACTGCGCCCGCAGCGGCCGGCCGTACCGCGTGGTCGCCTTCGACCGCGTGCCGCTCGACTGGACCGCCGGCCATCCGGTCCTGCGCGCGGTGTTCGAGAAGCCGGGCCGGCTGTTCGCCGATCTGCGCGCGGCGGGCTGCGGCGCCGTGACCTTCGCCGGCGGCATGACCCGGCCCGAGCTCAACCCGCTGCGCTTCGATCTGACCATGCTGCGCCTCGCGCCGAGGGTGGTGCGCGGGATGCGCGCCGGCGACGACGGCGCGCTGCGGCTGGTGGCCGAGGTGTTCGAGGCCGAGGGCCTGCGGCTGGTGCCGGCGCAGGCGATCCTGACCGACCTGCTCGCCGCGCCCGGCGTCGCCACCCGGGCGCAGCCCTCGGCGGCGGACCGCGAGGACGCCGCCCGCGCCGCGGCGATCGTCGCGGCGCTCGGGGCCGTGGACACCGGGCAGGGCGCGGTGGTGGCCCAGGGGATCTGCCTCGGGCTCGAGTCGATCCAGGGCACCGACGCGATGCTCGATTTCGTCGCGCGCACCGGCGCCGGCTTCCGCCCGGACCGCGACGGCGCGCGCGGCGTGCTCT
>CAYTMB010000123.1:0-6783 GCA_964438465.1 uncultured Rhodovulum sp.
GCCCTCGCCGACCGGATCGCGCGCGCGCCGCGCGCCCATGACGCGGCCCAGGGCGCGGACGCCGCCGCGCCCTTCGCCGACCAGCCCGAGGCGGTGCGCGACCTGATCGCGGGAACCGCCGGCTGCTCGAGCTACCTCGCCGGGCTGATCGCGGCCGAGGCGGACTGGCTGCGCGGCGCGCTGGCCGAGGCGCCGGAAACCGCAATGGCCGCGATCCTCGACGCGATCCCCGCCGAGACCCCCGGCCCCGCCCTGCGCCTGGCCAAGCGCCGGGCGGCGCTGCTGGTCGCGCTCGCCGACCTCGGCGGAGTCTGGGACCTCGACGCGGTGACCGGCGCGCTGACCGCGCTCGCCGACCGCGCGGTGCAGGTCGCGCTGACCGCCGCGCTGGCGGGCGAGATCGCCCGCGGCAAGCTGCCCGGCTGCGCGCCCGAGGACGCCGCCACCGGCGCCGGCATGTTCGTGCTCGCCATGGGCAAGATGGGCGCGAACGAGCTCAACTACTCCTCTGACATCGACCTGATCGTGCTGTTCGACGAGACCCGCCACGATCCGGAGGACTTCGCCGACCTGCGCCGCGGCTTCATCCGCGCCACGCAGGCGATGGTGAAACTCCTCTCGGAGAACACCGCCGAAGGCTATGTCTTCCGCACCGACCTGCGCCTGCGCCCCGACCCCTCGGTGACGCCGGTCTGCATCGCCACCGAGCCGGCCGAACGCTATTACGAGAGCATCGGGCGCACCTGGGAGCGCGCGGCCTTCATCAAGGCGCGGCCCTGCGCCGGCGCCATCGACGCGGGCTGGGCCTTTCTCGACCGGCTGCGGCCCTTCGTCTGGCGCCGGCACCTCGACTTCGCCGCCATCGAGGACGCCCAGGACATGCGCCAGCGGATCCGGACGCACAAGGGGCTGGCGGGGCCGCTGCACGCGCTCGGCCACGACCTGAAGCTCGGCCGCGGCGGCATCCGCGAGATCGAGTTCTTCACCCAGACCCGCCAGCTGATCGTCGGCGGCCGCGACCCCGACCTGCGCTCGCGCCGCACGCTCGACGCGCTGGCGGCGCTGACCGACAAGGGCTGGGTCGAGCCGGAGACCCGCGCGGCGCTGGCCGAGGCCTATGTCGCGCACCGCACGCTCGAGCACCGGCTGCAGATGCTGGACGACGCCCAGACCCACCGGACGCCGGCGACGCCCGAGGGCTTCGCCCGCCTCGCGGACTTCTGCGGCGAGCCCGACCCGCCCGCCTTCGCCGAGGCGCTGCGCGCCCGGCTGGCGCGGGTCGAGGCGCTGACCGAGCCGTTCTTCGTGCAGCCGCGCCAGCCGCCCGAGGCGCCCGAGCCCGAGGCGGTGTTCGCCGATGCCCCGGCGGCGACGGCGCTGATCGCCGGCTGGCGGCGGCTGCCGGCGCTGCGCAGCGAACGCGCCCGCACCATCTTCGAGCGGCTGCTGCCCAAGCTGATGGCCCGGCTCGGCGCCGCGGCCAGCCCCGACAAGGCGCTGATCTCGCTCGACGCCTTCCTGTCGCGGCTGCCGGCGGGCGTGCAGCTGTTCTCGCTGTTCGAGGCGCATCCGCCGCTGATGGACCTGCTGATCGACATCTGCGGCGCCTCGCCCGAGCTCGCGCGCCATCTCGGCTCGAACGCCGCGGTGCTCGACGCGGTGATCGGCCGGGACTTCTACCAACCGCTGCGCGGGCCCGAAGACCTGCGCCGGGAGCTGACGGAAACGCTCGCCGGCGCAAGCGACTACGAGACGGCGCTCAACCAGGCCCGCATCTGGCAGCGCGAGCGGCATTTCCGCATCGGCGTGCATCTGCTGCGCGGCATCGCCGACGCCGACGAGGCCGCCGCCGCCTATTCCGCCGTGGCCGAGGCGGCGCTGGGCGCGCTCATGCCGGTGGTCGAGGCCGAATTCGCCCGCCGGCACGGCCCCCCGCCCGGCGGCGGCCCGGCCGTGGTGGCGATGGGCAAGTTCGGCTCGCGCGAGATGACGGTCAGCTCGGATCTCGACCTGATCGTGCTCTACGACGCCGCGCCGGACGCGACCTCCGAAGGCCCGCGGCCGCTCGCCGCGCCGCTCTACTTCGCCCGGCTGACCCAGGCGCTGATCGCGGCGCTGACCGCGCCGATGGCCGAGGGCCTGCTCTACAAGGTCGACATGCGGCTGCGCCCCTCGGGCCGGCAGGGACCGGTGGCGGTCGGCCTCGCCGGATTTCGCCGCTACCAGGCCGAGGAGGCCTGGACCTGGGAGCATCTGGCGCTGACCCGCGCGCGCGTCGTCGCCGGGCCGCGCCCGCTCGCCGGGCGCGTCGGCGCGGCGATCGGCGAGACGCTGACCCGGCCGCACGACCCGGCCAAGGTGCTCGGCGACGTGCGGGACATGCGCCGCCGGCTCGCCGAGGCCAACGAGAGCGCCGCCGCCGAGCCCTGGGAGCTGAAGCTCGGTCCCGGCCGGATGATGGACATCGAACTGCTCGCGCAGGCCGGGGCGCTGATCAACGGCCTCGCCGGCCAGCGCCGGCCGCGCGCGATGCTCGAGCGGCTGGCCAAGGACGGCTGGCTCGAGCCGGCCGCCGCTGCGCGGCTGGGCGGTCATCTCGGCCGGCTGGCGACGCTGCAGCAGCTGGCGCGTCTCGCCTCGGACCGCACGATGGATCCGGCGGACTGCGGCGAGGGCCTGACCCGGCTGATGCTCGCGGCCACCGGCGCGCCCGACCTCGGGCGCCTCAAGGCCGATCTCGCGGCCGAATCGGCGGCCTGCGCCGAGCTGATCGCCGCCCGCCTCGGCGCGCCGTGACGCTGCCGGTCGTCCACCACCCCGACTACATGGCGCCGCTGCGGCCCGGCCACCGCTTTCCGATGTCGAAATACGGCTATCTGCGCGCGGCGCTGATCCGCCGCGGCCTGCTGCCGGCGACCGGCGGCTATCTCTCCCCCGCCCCGGCGCGGCCGGGCCAGGTCGCCGCGGTGCACGACCTCGCCTATGTCGAGCGGGTGTCCGAGGCGCGGCTGACGGCGGAGGAGGCGCGGCGCATCGGCCTGCCCTCCACCCCGGCGGTGGCGCGGCGCGCCTTCCTGTCGGCGGCGGGCACCCTGCTCGCCGCCCGGCTGGCGCTGGAGCACGGCCTCGCCTGCAACATGGCCGGCGGCTCGCACCACGCCGGCCCGGAGGGCGGCGCCGGCTTTTGCGTGTTCAACGACGTCGCGGTCGCCGCCCGGGCGCTGATCGACGAGGGCCGGGCGCGGCGGATCCTGATCCTCGATCTCGACGTGCACCAGGGCGACGGCACCGCCCGGATCTTCGCGGACGAGCCGCGGGTGCTGACGCTGTCGCTGCACGCCGAGCGCAACTACCCGGCGCGCAAGGCGGCGTCCGATCTCGACTTTCCGCTGCCCGACGGGCTGCGCGACGCGGCCTATCTCGAAGTCCTCGACCATGCGCTGGCCGCGACGGCGCCCTTCGCGCCGGATCTGGTGTTCTACAACGCCGGCGTCGATCCGCACGCCGCCGACCGGCTCGGGCGGCTCGGTCTCAGCGACGCCGGCCTGCGCGCCCGCGACGCCCGGGCGCTCGGCTGGGCGCGCGCCCGGGGGCTGCCGGTCGCGGGCGTGCTGGGCGGCGGCTACGACGACGACCCCGACCGGCTCGCCGCACGGCATGCGATCCTGTTCGAGGAGGCCGCGCGCCTCGCCGGGGCCGGCTGACGCGGCGCCGGGTCCAAACGAATCGTTGACCGGCCCGGGCGCCGCCTCGTTCGACGACCACTGGAAGTAGGCGTCGGCCCCCGGCGCGGCGATCGGGCGGCATTGCCAAACCGTTAACGCGGGAGATTTTTTCTTTTGTTACCAGCCGCTTAGTCGCTTGGGCACGCGTGCCCAACCCGAGCGGGCGCGCCCTTCGCGGTCAGGGTTCGGTGCGCTCGGCGGGCTCGGCGTAGCGGGTGAACAGCGGGACCTGGGCCATCACGAAGCCGAAGTTCGCCAGCGGCAGCACGAAGGTGCGGAAGTTCACCCAGACATCGGTGCCCCAGCCGCGCCAGACCACCTCGTTCAGCACGGCGAGAAACAGGTAGAACGCCACGAACCGCCGGGTGAACTTCAGCCAGCCGGCGTCCTGCATCGGGATCAGCTCGTCCATCAGGTATTTCAGGTAGCTCTGCCCGCGCAGCAGGCCCCAGCCGAGGATGCCGGCGAACAGCGTGTAGAGGATGGTCGGCTTCATCTTGACGAAGGTGTCGTCGCGCAGGATCAGCGTCAGCCCGCCGAACACCGTCACCACCACCGCGGTGATCACCGCCATCTTCGGCAGCTTGCGGGTCAGCGCGTAGCTGATCGCCAGCGTCGCGAGGATCGCCGGCACGAAGACCGCGGTGGCGAACAGGATCTGCTCGAGCTGGCGCTCGGCGACCGCGAGCCCCTCGGCCACCGGCGCCATGCGGTAGGCCAGAAAGAAGATTCCGATAGGCCCGACTTCGAGCGCGAGCTTGAGGAGCGGGTGGATCGTGCGTGCGGCCATGCCGGTCACATAAGCCCCCCGCCGTCCGAGTTCCACGACAATATTCCGCGAGAGCCGGCGCGCGCCCGGTCGCCCCGGACCAGAACCGCAGGCGCCGGACCTTCAGCCGAACTCCACGACCACCGCGCCGAGCGCGATCAGCCCGACCAGTGCGGCGCGGACCGGGCCGACGCGCTCGTGCAGGAAGGCCCAGCCGATCAGGGCGGCGAACACCACCGAGGTCTCGCGCAGCACCGCCGCCTCGCCGACCTTGTCGAGCCGGGTGGCGAGCATCACCGCGCCGAAGCTGACGAAGGCGATCCAGGCCCCGGCGAAGCCGCGCCGCATCAGCGGCCCGGGCGCGGGCGGATCGGCCATGCGGGCGTAGCGCCAGGCGGCGATCAGCGGGAAATCGACCGAGGTGACGAAGAAGAACCAGGCGAGGAAGGTGAAGGGATCGGGCGTCGCGCGGATGCCGTAGGCGTCGTAGGTGGTGTAGACCGCCACCGACAGCCCGGCGAGCAAAGCGATGCCGATCCCGGCGCGCAGCGCGGCGCGCCCGGCGGTCACGTCGCGCAGGTTGAACAGCGCCAGCATCAGGATCCCGCCCGACAGGCAGAGCACGCCGAGCCATTGCAGCGCCGAATAATGCTCGGCGAACACCACCGAGGCGAAGGCGACGGTGGCGAGCGGCCCGGTGCCGCGCACGACCGGATAGACCACCGTGAAGGCCGCCCGGCTGTAGGCCATCGCCATCAGCAGCTTGTAGACGAAATGGATGCCGAGCGCGCCCGCGAGGATCGCCCAGACCCGGCCCTCGGGCCAGGGCACGACGAACAGCGCGACGGGGCCGGCCAGCACGAAGATCCAGGCGTCGATGGCGCCGCGCGTCAGCCAGGGATCGTGGCGCCCCTTCTGCAGCGCGCCGAACACCGCATGGGCGGCGGCGGCGAGCAGCGCCAGCGCCATCGCGGCGTCCCGCCCGGTCGGCGTGCCCTCGATCGAGACGATCCAGTCGGTCAGCACCCGGGGCGGCTCCGCGGCCCGAATGCTGACTGCAGGTCGGACATGGCGTTCCCTTCGGAGGCGGCGCCGCCCCGGTTCTTCACCTCCGGCGCCGGGAGGTCAAGTCCGGGCCGGGCGCCCCCCCGCTGAAGCGTATCACGATGATACACTGGTCATCTAATTGATTTCTCGAGATATTCCAGATGGCCCGCGCGGACGCCGCGCGCCGTCAGCCCTCCAGCCCGGTCAGCGCCGCCGCGAATTCCTCGGGGTCGAACGGGGCGAGGTCGTCGATCTGCTCGCCGACGCCGATGGCGTGGATCGGCAGGCCGAAGCGGTCGGCGAGCGCGACCAGCACGCCGCCCTTGGCGGTGCCGTCGAGCTTGGTCATCACGAGGCCGGTCACGTCGGCGATCTTCTGGAAAATCTCGACCTGGTTCAAGGCGTTCTGGCCCGTCGTCGCATCGAGGACCAGCAGCGTGTTGTGCGGCGCCTCGGGGTCGCGCTTGCGGATGACGCGCACGATCTTGGCCAGTTCGGACATCAGATCCTCGCGGTTCTGCAGCCGGCCGGCGGTGTCGATCAGCAGCAGGTCGGCGCCCTCGGCCTCGGCGCGGGCCATCGCGTCGAAGGCGAGGCTGGCCGGGTCGGAGCCCTGCGCCGCGGTCATCACCGGCACGCCGGCGCGCTGACCCCAGATCTGCAGCTGCTCGACGGCGGCGGCGCGGAAGGTGTCGCCGGCGGCGATCACCACCGACTTGCCGGCGGCCTTGAACTGGCTGGCGAGCTTGCCGATGGTGGTGGTCTTGCCGGAGCCGTTGACGCCGACCACCAGCACCACCTGCGGGCGCTTGGGGTAGATCGGCATCGGGCGGGCCACCGGTTCGAGCACGGCGGCGATCTCGGAGGCCAGCGCCGTCTTGATCTCGCGCGCGGAGAGCCGGCGGCCGAAGCGGCCCTCGGCCATGCGCGCGGCGAGCTTGAGCGAGGTGTCCACGCCCATGTCGGCGGCGATCAGCAACTCCTCGAGGCTCTCGAGCATGTCGTCGTCGAGCACGCGGCCCTTTTCGGCGCCGCCGAACAGCCGCCCCATCAGACCGGCCCTGGGCGGCTCGGGCGCGACCGGCGGCTCGGGCGGCGCGTCCGCTTGCCGGGCGGCGGCGGGCGCCGCTTCTTCGACGGCTGCGGGCGCGGGCGCCGAAGGCGGCGCCGCGGGCTCGTCGAGGATGGCGTCCAGCCCCTCGTCGAGCTTCGCCGAGGACTTGAACAGCCGCTCCTTGAGTT
>CAYTMB010000124.1:0-1108 GCA_964438465.1 uncultured Rhodovulum sp.
CGCGCGAAGCCGCTGATCGAGGAGACGCTGCAGCTCGAGGAGACCCGGTTCAAGACCACGCTCGACCGCGGGCTGAAGCTGCTGGACGAAGAGCTGGACCGGCTGCCCGGCGAAGCCGCGCTGCCCGGCGAGACCGCGTTCCGGCTCTACGACACCTTCGGCTTTCCGCTCGACCTCACCCAGGACGCGCTGCGCGAGAAGGGCCGCGCGGTCGATATCGGCGGCTTCGAGGCGGCGATGCTGGAGCAGAAGCGCCGCGCCCGCGCCGCCTGGGCAGGCTCGGGCGAGGCCGCCGAGGGTGCGATCTGGCTGACGCTGGCCGAGCGCTTCGGCGCGACCGAGTTCCTCGGCTACGACACCGAGACCGCCGAGGGACAGATCCTCGCGCTGACGCAGGGCGGGGTGGAGATCGAGGCGGCCGAGGCCGGCGAGACGGTGCAGATCGTGCTGAACCAGACGCCGTTCTATGCGGAATCCGGCGGCCAGGTCGGCGACGCGGGGACGCTGCGGACCGATGCGGCGCGGGTGACGATCACCGACGTGAAGAAGCGCGCCGGACTGTTCGTGCATGAGGGGCGCATCGACGACGGGCGGCTCGTGCGCGGCGCCGCGGCCGAGCTTGCGGTGGACCACGACCGGCGCGGGGCGATCCGCGCGCATCATTCCGCGACGCATCTGCTGCACGAGGCGCTGCGGCGCACGCTCGGCGATCATGTCGCGCAGCGGGGCAGTCTCGTCGCGCCGGACCGGCTGCGCTTCGACTTCACCCACGCCAAGGCGATGGCGCCGGCGGAGCTGGCCGCCGTCGAGGCCGAGGTCAACGCCTACGTGCGGCAGAACACGCCGGTCGAGACCCGGATCATGACTCCTGACGCCGCGGAGAAGCAGGGCGCGCGCGCGCTGTTCGGCGAGAAATACGGCGACGAGGTGCGGGTGGTGTCGATGGGGCTGCGGCCGGGCAGCGGGCTCGGGACGCGGGGCGAGACCTATTCGCTGGAGCTGTGCGGCGGCACGCATGTTGCCCGCACCGGCGATATCGGCGGGTTCAAGCTGGTGGGCGAGACCGCCTCGGCCAGCGGCGTGCGGCGGATCGAGGCGCTGACCGGCG
>CAYTMB010000124.1:1208-6768 GCA_964438465.1 uncultured Rhodovulum sp.
ATGCCCGCCTACTGGATCGCCCATGTCCACGTCACCGACGAGGACGCCTACATGCGCTACGCGAGGCTCGCCGGCCCGGCGCTGGCCGCCTTCGGCGGCCGGTTCCTCGCGCGCGGCGGCGCCTACAAGCAGCTCGAGGGCAGGGACCGCAAGCGCAACGTGGTGGTCGAGTTTCCCGATCTCGCGGCGGCCGAGGCCTGCTACGACTCGCCGGCCTACCAGGCGGCGCTCGACCATGCGCGCGGCGCGTCGGAGCGGGATCTGGTGATCGTCGAGGGCGTCGCGCCGGCCTGACCGGCGCGCGGAAACACCACAGGGGGAGACAGACATGGGTCAGGAACGGGTTCGCTGGGGCGTGCTCGGCGCGGGCAAGATCGCGCGGGAATGGGTGGCGCCGGCGCTGCACGGCAGCGAGCGCGGCGATCTCGTCGCCATCGCCAGCCGCACGCCGGGCAAGGCCGAGGCGCTGGCGGCGCCTTACGGCGCGCGCACGCACGCGACCTATGAGGCGCTGCTGGCGGATCCGGGGGTCGACGCGATCTACATCCCGCTGCCGAACGGCGACCATGTCGAATGGACGGCGAAATGCCTCGAGGCCGGCAAGCATGTGCTGTGCGAGAAGCCGCTGGCGCTGAAGGCCGAAGAGATCGACGGGCTGATCGCGCTGCGCGACCGGACGGGGCTGGTGGCGGCCGAGGCGTTCATGGTCACGCATCATCCGCAGTGGCTGCGGGTGCGCGAGCTGCTGGCCGAGGGGGCCATCGGGCGGCTGCGCCAGGTGCAGGGGGCGTTCACCTTCTTCAACGACGATCCGAAGAACGTCCGCAACATGCCCGAGCTGGGCGGCGGCGCGCTGCGCGACATCGGGGTTTATCCCAGCGTGGTGACGCGCTTCGTGACCGGGCAGGAGCCGGTGTCGATCGCGGCGGAGATCGAATGGGACCTCGGCATCGACGCCACCGCCCGGGTGCAGGCGAAGTTCCCGGACTTCCACATGGATTTCTACGTCTCGATGCGGATGGCGCCGCGGCAGCTGATGACCTTCCACGGCGAGACGGGCTGGATCGCGGTGCATGCCGCGTTCAACGCCGGGTCCTACGGCGACGAGGTGATCGAGCTGCGCGGGGCCGATTCGGTGGTGACGCTCGAGCGATTCCCCCGGGCGGACCAGTATCTGGCGCAGGCCGACGCGTTCAACGCCAGCGTTCTCGACGGCGCCGCCTATGCCTGCCCGCTGGAGTTCTCGCGCGGGAATCAGGTGATGATCGACATGATCTACGCCGCGGCCGGCCCTGCGGCGTGACGCCGCGCCGGGCGCGGCCTGCGTGGCGCGCCCGGCAATGTATTGGTTTTATTGAGTAGGGATGGAGAAGGGCAGGGCGGTTGCGCCTTGCCCGCCTGACGCGCGGCGGCTTTGGCCGATTCAGCGGGGCGAAAGGTTGGACGGCTATCGCTTTGGGAGGCGGCGCGAATCGCGGCGCCGGTGCGACCGGCTTGCGCCGGGCGGGCGATTCGAGTCAGCTTATCCACAGGGGGTACAGGTCATGTTGGGGCATCGGCTGGCGGCGCTGATCCTGGTGGGGCTCGTGGCGGCGGGCTGCGTGCCCGAGGACATCCCGGTGGCCGAGGCGCCGCCGGCGATCACCCCGGCCGATCCGACGATCTATGCGGCGCGCAACGACGGCGGGCGCAGGCTGGCCGCGATCGACGTCGCCGCGATCCATCCCGCGCTGCTGCGCAACCGCGTGCCGTTCGAGACGACCGAGGCGCCCGGGACCATCGTGATCGACACCCGGGGACCGTTTCTCTACCTCGTCGAGGGCGAGGGGATGGCGACGCGCTACGGCATCGCGGTCGGCAAGGAGGGGTTCGGCTGGACCGGGACCGGCGTCATCGCCCGGACCGCGCGCTGGCCGGGCTGGACGCCGCCGCCGGAGATGATCGCGCGCGATCCCTCCCTCGCGAAATGGGCCGGCGGCATGCCGGGCGGCCTGCAGAACCCGCTCGGGGCGCGGGCGCTCTACATCTATTTCAACGGCCGCGATTCCGGCTATCGCATCCACGGCACCAACCAGCCGAACAGCATCGGCTGGGCGGCGTCCTCGGGCTGTTTCCGCATGCTCAACCAGGACGTGGTGGACCTCTACGATCGAGTTCCGACGGGGACGCGCGTCGTCGTGCGCTGAAGCGCGCCCGCAGGTCTTTCCGTCAGGTCACGACGCTGTCACAACGAGGCTGCTAGGCGGATCCGACGACCCGGATCCAGCCCCAAGGAGCCCTCCCGAGATGACTGCCGCGACCGATCTGATCGACCATCTGCGCCGCATTTCCGCGCTGGAGCGCGTCGCGGGCCTGCTCGACTGGGACCAGGAGACGCAGATGCCGCGCCGGGGCGCGGCGCAGCGCAGCGAGGAAGCCGGCGCGGTCGCCGCGGCGCTGCACGCGCTGGCCGCCGACCCGACCCTCGCGGCGCTGTGCGACGCCGCCGAGGCCGACGGGCCGGACGCGCGCATCGCGATCCAGCTCCGGGAGGCGCGCCGCCTGCACGCCCGCGCGACGCGGATCGACGGCCGGTTGGCCGCGACGCTGGCGCAGGCGACCGCCGAGGCGACGACGGTCTGGCAGGCGGCGCGGGCCGCGGCGCGCTTCGCCGATTTCGCGCCGGCGCTGGCGGGGGTGGTGGCGCTGAAGCGCGAGGAGGCGGGCCAGCTCGCCGGGGGCGGGCTCGCCTATGACGCGCTG
The DNA here is from genome assembly GCA_964438465.1 of uncultured Rhodovulum sp. Lineage (GTDB taxonomy): Bacteria > Pseudomonadota > Alphaproteobacteria > Rhodobacterales > Rhodobacteraceae > Amaricoccus. The sequence continues at coordinate 3,951 of CAYTMB010000124.1, forward strand.
CTCGACGACCACGAGCCCGGCCTGACCAGCGACATGGCGGCGGCGATGTTCGCCGCGCTGCGCCCGGGCCTCGTCGAGCTGCGCGGCAGGCTCGGCGGGCTGCCGGCGCCGGCGCCGCGCCCGAGCGGGCGGTTTCCCGCCGCAGCGCAGCTGGCGCTGTCGCGCCGGATCGGCGACGCCTTCGGCTATGACTGGGACGCGGGCCGGCTCGACCTCGCCGTGCATCCGTCGAGCAGCGGCCGGCTCGGCGACGTGCGCATCACCACGCGCATCGACGAGGCCGATCCGTTTCCGAACATCTTCGGCACGATCCACGAGATCGGCCACGCGCTGTACGAACAGGGCCTCGACCCCGAAACCGCGCTGACCCCGGCCGGGGCCGCCGCCTCGATGGGCGTTCACGAATCGCAGTCGCGGCTGATGGAGAACCAGATCGGCCGCGGCCGGGCCTTCGCCGAATGGCTGTTTCCGGCGATGCGCGAGGCCTTCGGCGACTTCGGCCTCGCCGGGCCGGAAGAGCTGCACCGCGCCGCCAATCGGGTCGAGGCCGGCTTCATCCGCACCGAGGCGGACGAGGTGCACTACAACCTGCACATCATGCTGCGCTTCGACCTCGAACGCGCGATGATCGCCGGCGATCTGGCCGTGGCCGATCTGGAGGCGGCCTGGAACGACCGCTTCGCCGCCGACTTCGGGCGCCGCCCGCCGGACGCGGCGCAGGGCGCGCTGCAGGACGTGCACTGGTCGGTCGGGATGTTCGGCTATTTCCCGACCTACACGCTCGGCAACGTCTATGCGGCCGAGCTCGACGCGGCGCTGCGCGCCGACCTGCCCGATCTCGACGCGCGCCTCGCCGCGGGCGATCTCGTCCCGGTTCTCGGCTGGTTGCGCCCGCGCATCTACCGCCGCGGCCGCGCCGTCCCGCCCGCGACGCTGATCGCCGAGGCGACCGGCCGGTCGCCGGACCCGGCGACCCTGCTCGCCGCCCTGGAGACGAAGTTCAGCGAGGTCTACGGACTGGCCGCGACGCCGCACGGCTGCGGCTGCCGGCAATGATCCGATGCCGGAGCGACGGTCCGGGCCGCGGGCGGGCGGTCGCCCCCCGGTTCAGGCGAAACGCCGCATCAGGCGGGCGAGCGCGGCGGATTGCGCATCGGTCTGCGGCTTCAGTCCCTCGATGATCGCGCGGGCGGCGGGCGCGTCGCCCATGTCGTTGTAGAGCCGCGCGAGCTCGATCCCGGGGTAGTAGGGATCGTCGCGCCCCGACCGCAGCGCCAGTTCCAGGGCGACTTTCGCGCCCGCGAGATCGCCGAGGCGGCGCAGGCCGCGGCCGAGGTGCAGCTGGGCGAAACCCGCGCGGCGCGGCGCCAGGCTGACCCAGCGCTGCCCGCTCTCGACCAGCCCGGCCTTGTCGCCGGCGACGGAATGGGCCTTGAGCAGCGCGGCCCAGGCCGCCGGATTGGCCGACCCGGCATGGCACATCGGGCGCAGGATCCCGACCGCCTCGCCGGCGCGGCCGGCGTCGGTCAGCAGCTGCGCGCGCAGGACGGTCACCTGCTCGCTGTCCTGGGGCGCGCCGGCCAGCACCTCGAGCGCCCGGGCGACGTCGTAGACCTTCAGGAGGCCGGCATGCTCGACCGCGAACTGCGCCGAGCGCGCCGACCAGTCGCCATAGGTCTCGAAGAACGTCATGTCCGACTGGTCCCGCGCCCGCCGCGCGGCCTCGACCGCCTCGGCCTCGCTCGCCGGCGCTCCGGTCTCGGCGCCCTCGACGAAGGCCGCGACCATGCGCCCGACGTTGAACGAGACGATCTTGCCGGTGACGTGGATGAGGTCGTCCTCCCAGGCCAGCTTGCGGTCGCTCAGCACCACCGACTCGTAGCTCGGGAAATACACCACCCGCGGATCGCTGCGCCGGATGGTCTCGGCGACGGTTCGCAGCACGGCCTTGGAATAGCCGTTCGCGACGATCACGTCGTCGGCGGTGTGGGTCGAGGTCAGCGGCACCGGCGAAACCGTCAGGATGACCCGGAACTCGGGCCGGGCGACCGAATAGACGATATCGAGCGCGCTGCGCAGATGGTGCAGGCACTCCTCGTAGCTGAGCACATGCAGCGAGAACCGCTCCGGGTCCTGGCGCAGGATCTGCGGCCGGGGGGCGACGTTCAGATATTCGCCGCTGCCGTTGTCGCGCCAGACCTCGACGAGCCCGAGGGTGACGACCATCGCCGCGCAGTCGGGCAGCAGGCGGGTCGCGGCGAGGATCGCCGCCCGGCGCCGGCGCACGATCTCCAGCGATTCGGGCCGGAGGGTCGGGGTCAGGTGCAGGTCGGCGAACTTGCCCGGGGCCACCTCGATGAAGTTGGCGGCCTCGTCGAAGGTCTTGCCGCCGAGCGCCCAGGCGATCTCGTTGTGGATCGAGGGCGTGCCGTAGTTGTTGATGGCCTGCAGTTCGACGCCCTGGAACTCGGGCCGCTCGAAGATGCGCCGCACCGGGATGTCGAAGCCGCGCGCGGCCAGCTCGGCCTCGACGTTGCGCGCGAAACACGAGCCGATGGTGAAGATCGACTGGCCCGGCGCGAGCTTGAACGGCGCCTCGAAATGCGGCGCCGCGACCGGCTCGACCCGGTTGGCCGCGCCGCGGGCGCCCCAGCCGGCGAACGGGTTTCCCTTGCGGTTGGCGACGGCTTCGGTCGAGCCGAGAGACAGAAGCGGCATGTCTTGCTCCCAGGGCGGCGGCCGCGCAATGCGGCCTCCGGATCGCCGGGAAAGGTTAACGGCCCGCCTGCTGCGCCGCAACACGCGATTGCGCGGCCCC
>CAYTMB010000125.1:0-6747 GCA_964438465.1 uncultured Rhodovulum sp.
ACCGGCCGGCTGACCACCTTCCCCGGCGCGTCGAAATACCAGATGGTCATCGAGGAGATGGCCCCCGCCGGCGTCGGCGCGCTGATGGCGATGCTGGAGAAGCGCAAGGCGGCGCTGGCCGCCGAAGGCCTGTTCGACGCCGGCCGCAAGCGCGCGCTGCCGTTCCTGCCCGAGGTGATCGGGGTGATCACCTCGCCCTCCGGCGCGGTGATCCGCGACATCCTGCACCGGCTGCGCGACCGGTTCCCGCGCCGGGTGCTGGTCTGGCCGGTGACGGTGCAGGGGCCGAACTGCGCGGCCGAGGTCGCCGCCGCGATCCGCGGCTTCAACGCGCTGGGGCCGGGCGGGCCTGTCCCGCGGCCCGATCTGCTGATCGTCGCGCGCGGCGGCGGCTCGATCGAGGACCTGTGGGGCTTCAACGAGGAGATCGCGGTGCGCGCGGCGGCGGCCAGCGCGATCCCGCTGATCTCGGCGGTCGGCCACGAGACCGACACCACGCTGATCGACCTCGCCGCCGACCGGCGGGCGCCGACGCCGACCGCCGCCGCCGAGATGGCGGTGCCGGTGCGGCTCGACCTGCTGGCCGCGGTGGCGGCCTTCGAGGAGCGCCGCCGCGGCGCGCTGGCCCGCGGGATCGAGCTGCGCCGGCAGCGGCTGCGCGACATGGCGCGCGGCCTGCCGCGGCCCGAGGCGCTGCTGGCGGAGCGGGCGCAGCGGCTGGACGCGCTGGGGCTGCGGCTGCCGCGCGCGCTGACGGCGCTGGCGCGCGAGCGGCGGCTGCGGCTGGCGCAGGGCCCGGCCGGGCGGCTGGCGCCGGCGCTGCTGGCGCGCGGCGTCGAGCGGCGGCGGGCGGCGCTGGACGGGCTGTGGCTGCGCCTGCCGCGGGCGTCGGACGCGCTGGCGCGCGAGCGCGGCGCGGCGCTGCGGCGCGCGGCGCTCGGGCTGCGCCCCGAGGGCGTCCGGCTGCGGCTCGGGCATCTGCGCGAACGGCTGGAGGCGCGGGGCGCGCGGCTGGCGCGCGCGCAGGCGGTCGGGATCGAGACGGCGAAGGCCCGGCTCGACTCCTGGGCGCGCATCCTCGGCACGCTGGGGCCGGAGGCGGTGCTTTCGCGCGGCTTCGCCATCGTGCGCGACGAGCGCGGCGCGGTGCTGCCGCGCGCCGCGGCGGCGGCCGGTGCCCGCGGGTTCGAGATCGAGTTCGCCGACGGGCGGGTGAAGGCGCGGCCCGAGACCCCGGCGCGCGGGCGCGCGAAGCCGGAGCAGGGCAGTCTGTTCTGACCGCCCGGTCTGGAGCGGAGGCCGATCCGGCAGAGCCGGCTCGGCCTCCGCTCCAGAGTCTTGATTTGTAGCGATATCTTAATCACCGGACGATCCCGTCCGGTTGGATATCGCTCTAGCTGCCGACCTGCGGGCCGGGGCAGGGCAGGGGCTCGGGCGCGACGCGGTCGAGATCGAGGCTGAAGCCGGTCTCGGCGCCGTCCTCGAGCAGATGGGCGACGAAGCCGGCGGCGTCCTCGCGGAACAGCCAGCAGATCGGCGCCGGGTCGGAGTCGTAGACAAAGCAGATCCCGTCGTCCTCGCGCGCCGTCCAGCGGCCCGGCTCGCAGGAGCCGTCGGCGAATCGCCACAGGCTGCGGCGGTCGGCGAAGAACTGTTCGGCGCCGAACGGCGCGCCGTCGAGGCTGAAGTGGAGCGTGCGGCCCTCGGACAGCGCGCGGAACGCCTCGGGCGTCACCAGCTCGGCCGCGCCGGCGGGCGGGGCGGCGAGGAGGGCCAGGGCGAGGGCCAGCTTTCGCATCGGCGGGGTCCGGGTTGGCGCGGCGGGAGTGGCGGGAGTGGCGGGAGTTTAGCCGCGCACTGGGCGAGGCGCCAGCGCGGGGCGGGCAGATTGGCGTGGCGGGGTCGCCGGGACCTGTGGTAGGCGCTGCGGATTATGCGGGAGATCGGCCGGATGGACGTTTTTGCGGATGTGAAGGGCGCGGTGCTGGCGGCCGTCGGGCGTCTCGCGGATGCAGGGGCGCTGCCCGCCGGGCTCGATCTCGCCGCGATCACCGTCGAGCCGCCGCGCGACGCCGCCCACGGCGACATGGCCTCGAACGCGGCGATGGTGCTGGCGCGGCCGGCGCAGCAGGCGCCGCGGGCCATCGCCGAGGCGCTGGCCGCCGAGCTGGCGCGCGACGGCCGGGTGACCGGCGCCGAGGTCGCGGGCCCGGGCTTCCTGAACCTGCGGCTGGCGCCGGCGACCTGGTTCGGCGTCCTGCCGGCGATCCTGATCCAGGGCCGCGGCTTCGGCCGCTCGACCCTCGGGGCGGGGCGGCGGGTCAATGTCGAGTTCGTCTCGGCGAACCCGACCGGCCCGATGCACGTCGGCCATGTGCGCGGGGCCGTGTTCGGCGACGCGCTGGCGGGGCTGCTCGGCTTCGCCGGCTTCGAGGTGACGCGGGAGTACTACATCAACGACGGCGGCACCCAGGTCGACGTGCTGGCGCGCTCGGCCTACGAGCGCTACCGCGAGGCCTGCGGGCTGGAGCCGGCCATCGTCGAGGGGCTGTATCCGGGCGACTACCTGATCGCGGTCGGCGAGGCGCTGAAGGCGCGGCACGGCGACGCGCTGCTCGACCGGCCCGAGGCGGACTGGCTCGCGGACGTGCGCGCGTTCGCCACCGGGATGATGATGGAGACGATCCGCGCCGACCTCGCGCTGCTCGGGGTGGAGATGGATCATTTCTTCTCGGAGAAGTCGCTGTACGGCACCGGGCTGATCGAGGCGGCGCTGGCGGCGCTGGACGCCAAGGGGCTGATCTACGAGGGCGTGCTCGACCCGCCCAAGGGCAAGGCGCCCGACGACTGGGAGCCGCGCGAGCAGACGCTGTTCCGCTCGACCGCCTTCGGCGACGACATCGACCGGCCGGTGAAGAAGTCGGACGGCGGCTGGACCTATTTCGCGCCCGACATCGCCTATCACTACGACAAGGTCGCGCGCGGCTATGACGAGCTGATCGACGTGCTCGGGGCCGACCATGGCGGCTACGTCAAGCGGCTGAAGGCGGTGGTGGCGGCGCTGAGCGACGGGCGGGTGCCGCTCGACGTCAAGCTGTGCCAGCTGGTCAAGCTGTGGAAGGGCGGCGAGCCGTTCAAGATGTCCAAGCGCGCCGGGACCTTCGTGACGCTGCGCGACGTGGTGGATCAGGTCGGGCCGGACGTGACCCGCTTCGTGATGCTGACGCGCAAGAACGACGCGGCGCTGGATTTCGACTTCGACAAGGTGATGGAGCAGTCCAAGGACAACCCGGTCTTCTATGTGCAATACGCCCATGCCCGCGCCACCTCCGTCGCGCGCCGCGCCGCCGAGGCGGGGCTGGCCTTCGACGACGCGGCGCTGGCCTCGGCCGATCTCGCGCCGCTGGGCGCGCCGGCCGAGCTGGCGCTGATGCGCAAGCTGGCGGAATGGCCGCGGCAGGTCGAGATCGCGGCGAACCATCACGAGCCGCACCGGATCGCGTTCTATCTCTATGATCTGGCCAGCGAATTCCACTCGCTCCAGCATCAGGGCAAGCTCGACCCCGAGCTGCGCTTCCTGCGCGAGGATGCGCCGGAGGCGACCCGGGCGCGGCTGGCGCTGGTGCGCGCGACGGCGGTGGTCATCGCCTCCGGCCTCGGCATCCTCGGCGTCGCGCCGATGGACGAGATGCGCTGACCGGCGCGGGCGGGAGCAAGACCTTGGGCCTCGACGCGACGGAACGGATGATCATCGAGACGCGCGTCGCCAGCGAAGCGCCGTCCCCGACGACGGCCTTCCTGCTCTGGTTCCTGCTCGGGATCGTTTCGGCGCATCGGTTCTATCTCGGCCGGCCGTGGACGGCGCTGCTGCAGATCGTGTCGTACTTTTTCCTGATCGGTCTGCTCTGGTGGATCGTCGACGCGTTCCTGATCAACGGCATGATCGCGTCGCGCCGCGAGGCGCTGCGGTGGCGGCTGACGCAGGAGGCGCTGGCGGCGGACCGGGCCGGCGCGGCGAAGCCGGCGTAGCGCGCCGCCCGGCGCGCGCGGCGCGACGGTGGTTGTCATATCGTCAGGTCTTGGTATTCTCGGCGCGATCCCGATGGGCGAGATGCGGCAAGCATCCGTTAAGCATTTAGGGGTTGGAGCAGAGGCACATACAAGTTATGGTATGTGGAAACAGGCAAGGCCCCCATGAGCGAGCTGTACGGCGACGATGATTCCTTTGGCGGAGCCGGATCCGACCGGCTGATCCCCGACGGCCTGCGCCGGATGATCGGCGCGGCGCTGTTCCTCGGCGTGGTGGCGGCGATGGGTCTCTGGGCCTACCGGCTCGGCACCCGCGACGCGGCCGAGGTGCCGATCATCCGCGCGATGGAGGGCCCCGTCCGCATCCAGCCCGAGGATCCGGGCGGCCTGCGCGCCGCGCATCAGGGCCTCGAGGTGAATTCGGTGCTCGCGGGCCGGCCCGAGAACGCGTCGCCGGAGGCGTCGGCGGGCGCGCCGCTGACCGCGGCCCCGACGCTGCTCGCCGAGGAGGACGGACCGCAGGGCGAGCTGGTCATCGCCGAGCCCGCGCCGCTGGTCGATGTCGAGATGAGCCCGGACGCCGACCTGCGGATGCCGCTCGACGACGGCGCGCTCGCCGAAGCCTCGGCGCCCGCCGCCGTCGCGCCCGCCGAGACCGCGGCCGAGCCGGACGCCCCGGTGGTCGACGCCACCAGCCTGGCCGCGCTGGTCGAGGCGGCGGTCGAGCCGCAGGCGGCCGAATCCGGCCCGCGGCCGCTGCGCCGCCCCGCGAACCTGCCGCGGGCCCGCGCCGCGGCGCCCGCCGCCGCGACCGCGGCCGCCAGCCCCGCCGCCGCCGCGCCCGCGGCGGCGCCCGCCGCGCGCGAGGTCGCGAGCCCGAGCCGCGGGTCGCGCATGGTCCAGCTCGGCGCCTATGACAGCGAGGCGAACACCCGCGCGGCCTGGAACCAGCTGGTCGCGCGCTACGGCGACCTGCTCGGGTCGAAGAACCTCTACATCGAGCGGACCACCGCCAACGCCCGGGTGTTCTACCGCCTGCGCGTCGCCGGGTTCGAGAACACCGACCAGACCCGCGAGATGTGCGAAGCGCTGCGCGCCCGCGGCGTCGACTGCATCCCGGTGACGTTGCAGTAGATGACGGCGCGCGCCGTCATCCTCGGCTGCGCCGGGCCGGTCCTGACCCCGGCCGAACGCGCGTTCTTCGCCGGGGCCCGGCCCTGGGGCTTCATCCTCTTCGCGCGCAACGTCGAGACCCCCGACCAGCTGCGCCGGCTGACCGCCGAGCTGCGCGCCAGCGTCGGGCGCGACGCGCCGGTGCTGATCGACCAGGAGGGCGGCCGCGTCGCGCGGATGCGCGCGCCGTCCTGGCGCGAATGGCTGCCCGCGCTCGACGAATGCGCCCGGCTGCCGGGGCCGGAGCTGCGCGCCCGGGCGATGCGGCTGCGCTACCGGCTGATCGCGACGGAGCTGGCGGCGGTCGGGATCGACGTCAACTGCGCGCCGGTGCTCGACCTCGTGCATCCCGAGACCCATGCCGCGATCCGCAACCGCGCCTATGGCGCCGATCCCGCCGAGGTCGCCGCCGTCGGCCGCGCCGTCGCCGAGGGCCTGCTGGCGGGCGGGGTGCTGCCGGTGATGAAGCACATGCCCGGCCAAGGCCGCGCACCGCTCGACAGCCATCTCGACCTGCCCCGCGTCGAGGCCGACCGCGCCACGCTCGACGCCACCGACTTCGCGCCGTTCCGCGCGCTGGCCGACCTGCCGATGGCGATGACCTCGCATGTGGTCTACGCCGCGATCGACCCGGAGGCGCCGACCACGCAGTCGCCGAAGGTCGTGCGGCTGATCCGCGAGGATCTCGGCTTCGGCGGGCTGCTGCTGACCGACGATCTGTCGATGCAGGCGCTGACCGGCTCGTTCGCGCACCGGGTCCGGCGTTCGATCGCAGCGGGTTGCGACATCATGCTCCACTGCAACGGCAAGCCGGAGGAGGCCGGGCCGGTGGTCGAGGCGACGCCCGATCTGACCGGCGCCGCGGCCGCCCGCGCCGAGGCGGCGCTGGCGCTGCGCGGCCGCGCCCTGGCCGGGGACGCGGCGGCGCTCGACGCCGAATTCGCCGCGCTGGGGCGCGCCGCCCATGCCTGACGACTTCTTCGACGCCGCAAGCGCCGCCGAGCGCCGGGCCGCCGAGGCGCTGGTGATCGACGTCGACGGCTTCGAGGGCCCGCTCGACCTGCTGCTGACGCTGTCGCGCAGCCAGAAGGTCGACCTGCGCCGCATCTCGATCCTGCGGCTGGCCGAGCAGTACCTGACCTTCGTCGAGGCGGCGCGGCGGCTGCGGATCGAGCTCGCCGCCGATTATCTCGTCATGGCCGCCTGGCTCGCCTATCTGAAATCGCGGCTGCTGCTGCCGCCGGACCCGACCGAGGAGGGGCCCTCGGCGGACGAGCTGGCCGCGCATCTCGCGTTTCAGCTCGAACGGCTGGAGGCGATGCGCGGCGCGGCGGCGCAGCTGATGGCGCGCGACCGGCTGGGCCGCGACGTCTTCGCCCGGGGCGCCCCGGAGGCCGTGGCGCGCGCGACCAAGGTGGATCATCTGGCGACGCTGGTCGACCTGATGCGCGCCTACGCCCGGATCAAGACCCGCGACGAGTTCCGCCCGCTGCATCTCGCGCGCGGGCCGGTCTACACGATGGAGGCGGCGCTGGAGCGGATGCG
>CAYTMB010000126.1:0-6681 GCA_964438465.1 uncultured Rhodovulum sp.
GGGCGACCGGATCGCGCGGGGCAATGCCCCGCTGATGCGATCCGGGGCGCGCATCCGTTGACTGCTGCGCCCGGGGCGCTCGGATGGAGATCGTCCGGGCCACCCCCCTTCCGGCCGGCGCGCCCCTTGCGCTTGACGCTGGACCGTCCCCGGCGCATTCGCTAAGCCTCGCGGTCACTCAGATTTGGAGCGCAGATGTCCGGACACGGGCCAGCAACGCCGATGAGCGCGCGCCGGGGCGACCCCCTGCGCGGGACCGCCGGGATTCCCGGCGACAAGTCGGTGTCGCACCGCGCGCTGATCCTCGGCGCGCTGGCGGTCGGCGAGACCCGCATCACCGGGCTGCTCGAAGGCCAGGACGTGCTCGACACCGGCCGGGCGATGCGCGCCTTCGGCGCGGTCGTGGAGCACCACGGGCCGGGGGCCTGGACGGTGCAGGGCGTCGGGGTCGGCGGCTTCGTCGAGCCCGGGGACGTGATCGACTGCGGCAACTCGGGCACCGGCGTGCGGCTGATCATGGGGGCGATGGCGACCAGCGACCTGACCGCGACCTTCACCGGCGACGCCAGCCTGCGCGGCCGGCCGATGGGCCGGGTGACCGTGCCGCTGGCGCTGTTCGGCGCCGAGGCGCGCGGGCGGCGCGGCGGCCGGCTCCCGATGACGCTGACCGGCGCCGCCGAGCCGGTTCCGGTGCGCTACGCGACGCCCGTCGCTTCGGCGCAGGTGAAGTCGGCGGTGCTGCTGGCGGGCCTGAACGCGCCGGGCGAGACGGTGGTGATCGAGAAGGAGCCGACCCGCGACCATACCGAGCGGATGCTGGCGGGCTTCGGCGCCACGGTCTCGACCGAGGTGACCGACGAGGGCCGGGTGATCACCCTGCGCGGCCAGCCGGAGCTGCGCCCGCAGGTCATCGCGGTGCCGCGCGACCCGTCCTCGGCGGCTTTCCCGGTGGCGGCGGCGCTGCTGGCCGAGGGCTCGGAGGTGCGGGTGCCGGGCATCGGGCTGAACCCGACGCGGGCGGGCTTCTACGACACGCTGGTCGAGATGGGCGCGGACATCGCCTTCGAGGACCGGCGCGAGGAGGGCGGCGAGCCGGTGGCCGATCTGGTGGTGCGCTTCGGCCCGCTGAAGGGCGTCGAGGTGCCGCCGGAGCGCGCGGCCTCGATGATCGACGAATACCCGATCCTGTCGGCGCTGGCGGCGACCGCCGAGGGGCCGACGGTCATGCGCGGCGTCAGGGAGCTGCGCGTCAAGGAGAGCGACCGGATCGATGCGATGGCGCGCGGGCTGGAGGCCTGCGGCGTCCGGATCGAGGAGGGGCCGGACTGGTTCATCGTGCACGGGCGCGGGGCGGACGGCGTGCCGGGCGGCGCGACGGTGGAGAGCCGGCTCGACCACCGCATCGCGATGGCCTTCCTCTGCCTCGGGCTGGCGACGAAGAACCCGGTCACCGTCGACGACGCCGGGCCGATCGCGACCAGCTTTCCCGATTTCGTGCCGCTGATGCGGGCGCTGGGCGCCCGGCTCGATCCGGCCGGGTGACCGGGATGCGGAGCCCGGCGCCCGGATTTCCCGCCGCCGGCGCGAGGCGCCGGACGGGGCCGGCGGCGCGGCCGGCTCATCTGGGCGGGAGGCCGGGGTGATGCGGTTCACCGTGGCCATCGACGGGCCGGCGGCGGCGGGCAAGGGCACGATCGGGCGGGCCGTGGCGCGGGAGTTCGGCTTCGCGCATCTCGACACCGGGATGCTCTACCGCGCGGTGGGGCTGCAGGCGCTGGAGGACGGCCGCGGGGTGATCGACGCGTTCTGGGCTGCGGAGCTGGCGCGGCGGCTGACCCCGGCGGCGCTGGCGCGGGACGACCTGCGCAGCGCGCGCGCGGCGCAAGCGGCGTCCCGGGTCGCGGCGATGCCGGCGGTGCGCGCGGCGCTGCTGGCGTTCCAGAAGGACTTCGCCAGGGCCGAGGGCGGCGCGGTGCTCGACGGCCGCGACATCGGCACGGTGATCTGCCCGGAGGCCGAGGCGAAGCTGTACGTCACCGCCTCGGACGAGACCCGCGCGGAGCGGCGCGCCGCCGAGCAGGGGTCGGCCGACATCGCGGCGGTGCTGGCGGATCTGCGCACGCGCGACGCGCGCGACGCCGGGCGCGACGTGGCGCCGATGACCGCGGCGGCCGATGCGCTCTTGCTCGACACCACGGATCTGTCTATAGACGCCGCCGTCGCCGAGGCGATCGCCTATGTGAAGAGCCGATTCGAACCGGACGGGGAGTGATCCGCGCCGGCGTTTCGCTTTTCCCGGGGCCGTCTCGGGCGTCGTCAAAGACCGGCGGAGCCAACCGCCCGGCCAGATAGAAACAAGATTAGGAGAACTGCATGGCGCTTATGGAAGACTTCGAGGCGTTGCTCAACGAGAGCTTCGAACTGGAGACCCCCGACGAGGGTTCGGTCGTCAAGGGCACGGTCCTCGCCATCGAGGCGGGACAGGCCATCATCGACATCGGCTACAAGATGGAAGGCCGCGTCGATCTCAAGGAATTCGCCGCCCCCGGCAAGCAGCCCGAGATCGCCGTCGGCGATATCGTCGAGGTCTATCTCGACCGGGTCGAGAACGCCAAGGGCGAGGCGGTGCTCAGCCGCGAGAAGGCCCGGCGCGAAGAGGCCTGGGACCGGCTGGAGAAGGCCTACGAAAAAGAAGAGCGGGTCGAGGGCGCGATCTTCGGCCGGGTCAAGGGCGGCTTCACCGTCGACCTCGGCGGCGCCGTGGCCTTCCTGCCCGGCTCGCAGGTCGACGTGCGCCCCGTGCGCGACGCCGGTCCGCTGATGCACATGCCGCAGCCGTTCCAGATCCTGAAGATGGATCGCCGGCGGGGCAATATCGTGGTGTCGCGCCGCGCAGTTCTCGAAGAGTCGCGCGCCGAGCAGCGGGCGGAGATCGTCGCACGTCTGGCCGAGGGCGAGACCATCGACGGCGTGGTCAAGAACATCACCGAATACGGCGCCTTCGTCGATCTCGGCGGCGTCGACGGCCTGCTGCACGTCACCGACATGGCCTGGCGCCGGGTCAACCACCCGAGCGAGATCCTCGGGATCGGCGAGACGGTGAAGGTCCAGGTCATCAAGATCAACAAGGACACCCAGCGCATCAGCCTCGGCATGAAGCAGCTGCAGGCGGATCCGTGGGATTCGGTCGAGGAGAAGTTCCCGATCGGCTCCAAGCACCTCGGGCGCGTCACCAACATCACCGACTACGGCGCCTTCGTGGAGCTGGAGCCGGGGATCGAGGGCCTTGTCCACGTCTCCGAGATGTCCTGGACCAAGAAGAACGTGCATCCGGGCAAGATCGTCTCCACCTCCCAGGAGGTCGAGGTGCTGGTGCTCGAGATCGACAGCCAGAAGCGGCGGGTCTCGCTGGGGCTCAAGCAGACCCAGGGCAACCCGTGGGAGACCTTCGCGGCCACCCATCCCAACGGCACCCCGGTCGAGGGCGAGGTCAAGAACATCACCGAGTTCGGGCTGTTCGTCGGCCTCGAGGGCGACATCGACGGCATGGTCCACCTCAGCGACCTGGACTGGAACCGCTCCGGCGAGGACGCGATCCAGGACTACCGCAAGGGCGACATGGTCAACGCGGTGGTGACCGACGTCGACGTCGAGAAGGAGCGCATCTCGCTCTCGATCAAGGCGGTCGGCGGCGATCCCTTCACCGAGGCCACCTCGGGCGTGAAGCGCGGCGACATCGTCACCGTGGCGGTCACCGCGATCGAGGACGGCGGCATCGAGGTCGAATACGACGGGATGAAGTCGTTCATCCGCCGCTCGGACCTCAGCCGCGACCGCTCGGAGCAGCGGCCGGAGCGCTTCACCAAGGGCGACAAGATCGACGCCCGGGTGACCAACATCGACAGCAAGACCCGCAAGCTCGGGCTGTCGATCAAGGCGCGCGAGATCGCCGAGGAAAAGGAAGCCGTCGAGCAGTACGGGTCTTCGGACTCGGGCGCCTCGCTCGGCGACATCCTCGGGGCGGCGCTGAAGCGCAAGGGCGACAGCTGACCGCGCCCGGGTTCGCCCGGGGCTGAGAACTCGGGAAACGGCGCCGCTCGCGGCGCCGTTTTCGTGTCCGGCCGCGACATCGCCGCGCCGCGGGCGCGGTTGCGCGCGGACGGCCGCGCGCTATTTCGTCCGGCGCCGAAGGGTGCGAGGGTGCGGGCGGCGTCGCGGCGGCGGCGAGGACCGGGCCGCGCTTGGCCGACAGAAACGCCGGGGGACGGATTGGACGCGCTGGAGCGGGATTTCTACGAGGAGCGGCGGCGCAAGTGGCGCCGCTCGGCGTTCTGGCGCGGGTTCGCGGTCGCGGCCGCGATCGGGATCGTCGTCGCCGCCTTCGCTTGGCGCGCCGAGCTCGCCGGCGGCGGCGCGCAGATCGCCCGGGTCACGGTGTCGGGCATCATCACCGACGACGTGAAGCGCGACGAGCTGCTGGCCGACATCGCCGAGGACAAGAACGTGCGCGCGGTGATCCTGCGGGTGAACTCGCCCGGCGGCACCACGGCGGGATCCGAGGCGCTGTACGACGCGGTGCGGGCGGTCGCGGCGGACAAGCCGGTGGTGGCGGTGCTGGGCGAGGTCGCGGCGTCGGGCGGCTATGTCGCGGCGCTCGCCGCCGACCATATCGTCGGGCTCGGCAATACCCTGACCGGCTCGATCGGCGTCATCATGGAATATCCCGACGTGACGGCGCTGATGGCGCGGCTGGGCGTGGAGATGGAGACGGTGCGCTCGTCCGATCTGAAGGGCGAGCCCTCGCCGTTCCGGCCGGGCAATCCGGCGGCGCGCGCGGTCGAGCAGGCGCTGATCGCCGACAGCTACGCCTGGTTCCGCGGCCTCGTGGCCGAGCGCCGCGACCTGTCCGGCGGCGCGCTCGACGCGGTGGCCAACGGCGCCGTGTTCACCGGCCGGCAGGCGCTGGCGAATCGGCTGATCGACGCGATCGGCGGCGAGACGCAGGCGCTGGCCTGGCTCGAATCGCGCGCCGCCGGACTGGAGGACCTTCCGGTCCGCGACTGGGCGGTCGAAAGCAAGACCGGCCTGCTGGGCGCGATCCTGGGCAAAGTTTCGGCAAGCGGCGGGATTCTTAGGGAAATATCGGCGCAAACCGGCCCCAAGCTCTATTCCCTCGGACCCTGAATTGCGCCAGTATGCCGCTCGGCGGGGGCGAGGAACACCGGAGCGCGGCAATGATCAAGTCCGAACTGATCCAGAAGATCGCGGAAGACAATCCGCACCTGTTCCAGCGCGACGTCGAGCGGATCGTCGCGACGATCTTCGAGGAGATCATCGAGGCGATGGCCGCGGGCAACCGGGTGGAGCTGCGCGGCTTCGGCGCGTTTTCGGTGAAAAAGCGCGAGGCCCGGATCGGGCGCAACCCGCGCACCGGCGACAGCGTCGAGGTCGAGGAAAAGCACGTCCCCTTCTTCAAGACCGGCAAGCTCTTGCGCGACCGCCTCAACGAAGGCTAGATCCGCCCGGGCTGCACCAGGGGGACTCCATGCGCACCATCAAGATCATTCTGCTGGCGCTGATCCTCGTCGCGATCGTGCTGCTGGCGCTGGCGAACCGCCAGATGGTGACGCTGCAGCTGCTGCCCACCGAACTGACCGCCATCGGACGCTGGTCGATCGAGCTGCCGCTGTTCCTGGTCGGGCTGCTGTCGGTGCTGACCGGCATGGTGCTGGGCTACATCCTCGAATGGCTGCGCGAGCACAAGCATCGCCGGCTCGCCAGCCGGAAGACCCGCGAGGCGGCGCAGCTGAACCGCGAGGTCGGCCGGCTGCGGCGCGAGGGCAAGCCCGACGACGACGTGCTCTCCCTCCTGGGGAATTGAGCCGCGCATGACGGCGCCCCTCCGATGCAAGTGAAGATCTGCGGGCTGCGCAGCCGCGGCGATCTGGCCGCCGCCGCCGCCGCCGGGGCCGCCTGGGGCGGGCTGGTGTTCTATCCGCCGTCGCCGCGCCATGTCAGCCTCGCCGACGCGCGCTGGATCGCCGGCGACCGGCCCGAGGGGCTGACGCTGGCGGCGCTGACGGTGGATGCGACCGACGCCGAGCTGGAGGCGATCCTCGAGGCGATCCCGATCGACCTGTTGCAGCTGCACGGCGCGGAATCGCCCGAGCGCGCCGCCGCGGTGCGCGCGCGCTTCGGCAAGCCGGTGATGAAGGCGGTCGGCCTCGCCGAGGAGGGCGACCTCGACGGCCTGCCGGAATACGCCGACGCGGTCGACATGCTGCTGGTGGACGCCCGTCCGCCGCCCGGCGCGACGCTGCCCGGCGGCAACGGCATCGCCTTCGACTGGCGGCTGATCGAGGGCCGGCGCTGGCCGCGGCCCTGGATGCTGGCGGGCGGCCTGACGCCGGAGAACGTCGCCGAGGCGGTGCGGCTGACCGGCGCCGAGGCGGTGGACGTATCCTCGGGCGTCGAATTCGCCCGCGGCCTGAAGGATCCGGTGCGCATCGCCGAATTCGTCGCCGCCGCCAACGCCGCCGCCGCGGAGCGGCTCGCGGCGGGCTGAGGCCGGGGGCAGCGGCGTGTGTGGTGCGACCTCCGCCTGATCGCCTCGGGGCGCGTCCGTCGCAGGACGCGCGCCCCGGATCGCATCAGCGGGGCATTGCCCCGCGCGATCCGGTC
>CAYTMB010000127.1:0-6641 GCA_964438465.1 uncultured Rhodovulum sp.
CCGCATCAGGTTCCGCGCGGCTTGACGCGCCGGGTCGGCGCGGCGGCGGCGGGATCCTCCGGCCAGGGGTGGCGCGGATACCGCCCGCGCAGGTCGCGGCGCACGTCGGCGTAGGACGTGGCCCAGAAGCCCGGCAGGTCGGCGGTGGTCTGCACCGGCCGCTGCGCCGGCGACAGCAGCTCCAGCACCAGCGGAACCGCCCCCGGTCCGACCGTGGGATGCGCGGTCAGCCCGAACATCTCCTGCAGCCGCACCGACACGCCGGGCGCCGCGCCGGAATAGTCGACCGGCAGCCGCGTGCCGGTGGGCGCCACGATCTCCGCCGGCGCCAGCCGGTCCAGCCGGAGCCGCGCCGCCCGGTCCAGCCGCGCCTCCAGCGCGGCGCCGAGCTCGATCCGCCCGAACTGGTCGGCGCGGGCGATCCCGCCCAGATACGGCCCCAGCCAGTCCTCCAGCGCCTCCGCCAGGCCGGCCGCGGAGAAGTCAGGCAGATCCTCGCCCTGCCCGCGCAGCCATTCGACCCGCCCCGCGAACCGCCGCAGCGCCGGCGTCCAGGGCAGCGCCCCGATCCCGAGGTCGCGAACGCCCTCGATCACCGCCGTGATGACGGTCTCGGCCGGCGCCTCGGTCCAGGGCCGGTCCTCGAAGGCGATGGCGCCCAGCATCAGCCGCTCGCGCGCACGCACCGCCCGGTCGCGGCGCGACCATGCGCAGCTCGTCTCCCGCGCCAGACGGCCCGCGTGCAGCTCGCGCAGCTCCGCCTCGATCGCCGGCAGCGCCAGCCGGACCGCCGCCTCGCGCGGATCGCCGTCGAGCTCGGCCGCGACGATCAGCGGCGCGGAGGCCAGCGGATCGGCCTCGGGCAGCGCCGCGCCCTTGCCGCCCGACAGCAGATAGCGCGGCGCGGCGCCCGGCCGTCGCTGGCCGATCCGGTCGGGATAGGCCAGCGACAGCGCCGCGCCCGCCGACAGCCCTTCGCCCGCCCCGCCGCGCGCCAGCGCGCGCAGCCGCTTCGCTTCGCCGCGCAGCGCCTCGACCGCGCCGCGGTCGACCGTCACCGGATGCTCCGCCTCGACCGCGCGCGGGTCGCGCAGCGCCGCCAGCCGCAGCCCCAGATCCACCGGCGCCCGTCCGCCGCGCCCGCGCAGCGGATCGCGCGCGCCGAGCAGCGCCGCGAGATCGGCGGCCAGCGCGCCCGCGCCGCGCCGCCCCGCCTCGGCCAGCATGTGCGCCAGCCGTGGATGCAGCGGCATCCGCGCCAGCGCCCGGCCGTGCGCGGTCGCGCCGCCCTGCCGGTCCAGCGCCCCGAGGTCGCGCAGCAGCGCGCGCGCCTCGGCCAGCGCCGGCCCCGGCGGCGGGGTCAGGAACGCCATCGCGCCCGCGTCCCCCGCGCCCCAGATCGCCAGCTCCAGCGCCAGCCCGGCCAGATCCGCGCTCGCGATCTCGGGCGGCGGATAGGCCGCCAGCGCCCCCTCCTCGCCGCGGGTCCACAGCCGCCAGCACCAGCCCTCGGCCACCCGCCCCGCACGCCCCCGCCGCTGCTCGGCCTCGGCGCGCGTCACCCGCTCGGTCACCAGCCGCGACATGCCCGAGCCGGGATCGAACCGCGCCCGCCGCGCCCGGCCGCCATCGACCACGACCCGCACGTCGGGGATGGTCAGCGAGGTCTCCGCGATCGAGGTGGCGAGCACCAGCTTGCGCCGCCCCTCCAGCGGAACCAGCGCCGCCCGCTGCCGCGCGAAGGGCAACCCGCCATGCAGCGGCTGGACGACGACCCCGTCCGGCAGCCCGGGCGCCAGCAGCGCCTCGACCCGGGCGATCTCGGCCTGGCCCGGCAGGAACACCAGCACCCCGCCCGTGGTCTCGGCCAGCGCCCGGCGCACCAGATCGGCCGCCGCCGCCTCGAACCGCGGCCCGCCCGGCCCCGGCCGCGCCCAGGGCCGCTCCAGCCAGCGGGTCTCGACCGGCCAGGCCCGGCCCTCGGCGGTGATCAGCGGCGCATCGCCCATCAGCGCCGCCACGGGTGCCGCGTCCAGCGTCGCCGACATCGCCAGCAGCCGCAGGTCCGGCCGCAGCGCCCCGCGGATCTCCAGCGCCAGCGCCAGCCCGAGATCGGCCTGCAACCCCCGCTCGTGAAACTCGTCGAAGATCAGGCAGCCGACGCCCGGCAGCTCGGCGTCCGACTGGATCATCCGCGTCAGCACGCCCTCGGTCACCACCTCGATGCGGGCGCCCGGAACGCTCTCGCCGCGGATGCGGTAGCCGACCGCGCCGCCGACCGCCTCGCCGAGGCCCGCCGCCAGCCGCTCGGCGGCGGCCCGCGCGGCGACCCGGCGCGGCTCCAGCATCACGATGCGCCCGGCCTGCCCGCGCTCGAGCAGCGCGAGCGGCACCCGCGTGGTCTTGCCGGCGCCGGGCGGCGCCTGCAGCACGGCGACGCCGCGCGCCTCCAGCGCCGCCCACAGCGCCGGCAGGACCGGCTCGATCGGCAGCGACATGGCGGCGGCCTCAGCCGCTCCGCGCGACCACCGCCGTGCCGAAACGGGTCTGGGTCTCGATGCGCTCGAGCTGCATCCGGCCGTTGTCGCCCGGCGCGAAGGTCAGGGTGAACGGATACTCGCCCTGCGGCGAGAAGCTGTGCGCCTCGCCCTCCAGCTTGGCGTAGACGCCGGCGCAGGTCACGGCGCCGCCGCCCTGCGCGACCGGGGCCCCCAGCGACAGCCGCGCCCGCCGCGAGCCGTCGAACACGTCGATGCTGGTGTCGCAGAGGGCATCCCCGGCATTGTCGCGCAACAGCGCGAAACCCGCCGAGACCGGATCGAGCGCGCCGACGATGCGCGCCGGATCGGGAGCGTTGTTGCGCGGCGGCTCGACCGAGACCCGCACCGGCGTGTCGCCGCTCCATTCGATCTCGGTGCGGCGCTTGGCCCGCGGCGAGCGCGAATCCGCCTCGAAGGCCTGCGGCGTGACCCTGCCGGACGCGTCGATGAGGCCGCGCGCGCGGCCGTCGAAGGCATAGCCGGTCACGGCGCTGACCAGCCCGTTCGGCGTGATCCTGCTCCCGGCGACATATGCGCCGTCGGATTGCTCGGACTGCAGCGTCACGGTGCCCAGCGGTATCCCCGACACGCTCAGGTCGTAGGTTGCGCTGTCGGATTCCGCCGAAGCGGCGGTCGCCGCGGCAAGGCCAAGCGCGCCAAGACCGGCGCGAAGCGCGCAACGAAATCGCATGGCCGTCTCCCTCTCTGCGGTTTACTGCTCGGGCCGCAACCGCGATTGATTGCGGCGTTTGGCGAGCGGTATGCCAAGAATGGGCCAAGAGGCCAAGAGGCGGCGGAGATCGGGCGGTGAAAGTGATCGTGAGGGCGCAGGGAGAACCAGCCGGCCCCGCAACGCCGGAGGCGCTGGCCGCGCGGCTGGCCGCGGGCGACCGGCGCGCGCTCGCACGCGCGATCACGCTGGTCGAATCGACCCGCGCCGACCACCGGGCGGCCGCGCGCGAGCTGATCGCGCGGCTGCCGCGCCGCGACCGGCCGGCGCTGCGGGTCGGGCTGACCGGAACCCCCGGCGTCGGCAAGTCGAGCTTCATCGAGGCGCTCGGCCTGACGCTGGTCGCGTCGGGCCGGCGGCTCGCCGTGCTCGCGGTCGATCCCTCCTCGACGCGCACCGGCGGCTCGATCCTCGGCGACAAGACCCGGATGGAGCGGCTCGCGCGCGCGCCCGGCGCGTTCATCCGTCCGACGCCGAGCCAGGCGGCGCTCGGCGGCGTCGGCCGGCGCACCCGCGAGACCATCCTGGTCGCCGAGGCCTGGGGGGCCGACCTGGTGCTGGTCGAGACCGTGGGCGTCGGCCAGTCCGAAACGCTGGTCTCCGAGATGACCGACGTCTTCGTGCTGCTGCTCGCGCCCGGCGGCGGCGACGAGTTGCAGGGCGTCAAGCGCGGCATCATGGAGCTCGCCGACCTCGTGCTGATCAACAAGGCCGACGGCGCGCTCGCCGCGGCGGCCAGCCGCACCTGCGCCGACTACGCCGGCGCGCTGCGCCTGATGCGGCCGCGCCCGGGCGATCCGGAGGGATTTCCGCACGCGGCCTGCGTCTCGGCGCTGACCGGCGCCGGGCTGGAGGACGCCTGGGCGCAGGTGGAGCGCCTCGCCGCCGCGCGGATCGACAGCGGCGCCTTCGCCGCCCGCCGGCGCGGGCAGGCCGAACGCTGGTTCGCCGACGCGCTGGAGACCGGGCTGATCGCCCGGCTCAACGCCGACCCGGCCATCGCCGCGCGCAAGGCCGCCCTCACCGCCGCGGTCGCCGCCGGCCGGCTCACCCCCGACGCCGCCGCCGAGGCGCTTCTCGACGAAACCTGCCCCGCAACCCGCCCCGGACGCCCGCCGGCCTGACCGCCGCTACGCGGCGGCCGGCTCGACCCGCATCACCGTGAGCTTGCGGATCTCGCCGCCGCGGGTGGCCCAGTCGAAATGTGCGCCCTGCGCCAGCCCGATGAGAGCGACGCCGATCGGCGTCATCACCGAGATCAGGCCCCGGTCGATGTCCGCATGTTCGGGATAGACCAGCGTCGCGGTGCGCTCCTCCGAGGTCGTCTCGTCGCGCCAGGTCACGCGATTGCCGATCGTCACCACATCCGCCGGAATCCTGGCGCTCGGCACGATCCGCGCGCGCCCCAGCTCGCCGATCAGCCGCTCGGCCATCTCGGGAGCCCGCGCCATCGCCGCGGTGGCCATCGATTCCAGCCTTTCCACATGCGCGGCGTCGATCACGATGCGCGGCGCGCGCTTCGGGGTCGGCCTGGTCGGGGTGGGGGTCGTCGGCATCACAATCTCCTCTGCTGCTCCTGCAGCACGCGTTGGGGTGGAAGAGTCCGGGCGCCGCGCCGCAAGCGGATCGCAACGATCCGTCTCCTGGTGCGGCGCTCAGGCAGCTGGTCGGATTTCACCCCGGTTGGCGGTGCGGGCGTACGGCCCGCGACAACCGGGGTCAGCGGCGCGCGAGCAGCGTTCCCGAAAACAGATCGCGTTTGTAGATTGGACCAAAGTGCGCCATCTGTGGAAGGTAGGCGCCCTGCCCCCCGACGTCAATTCCGTCGTCGCGGCAAAACCGCGCCCCGCCGCGCTTGACGCCTGTGCGGGCTTGGGGTATCGCCCAGCCTCGGATTTTATTGGCCGCCCCGCAGCGGCCGCGCAGACCGCAAGGATGAAACCATGTCCCGCCGTTGTGAACTGACCGGCAAGGGCGTGATGACGGGCAACAACGTCAGCCACGCCAACAACAAGACCCGTCGCCGGTTCCTGCCGAACCTGAACGACGTCTCGCTGACCAGCGAAACCCTGGGCCAGACGCTCCGCTTCAAGATCTCGGCGGCGGCGCTGCGCACGGTCGACCATCGCGGCGGGCTCGACGCCTTCCTCGCCAAGGCCGACGACGCCGAGCTGTCGCCCAAGGCGCTGAAGCTCAAGCGCGACATCGCCAAGGCGGCGCAGCCGGCGGCCTGACCGGCGCCCGCGGTCCTGCGGCCCGCCGCCGGACCGATCCCAAGACGCCCCGACCCGGCCGTCGCAGCCCGTTTGCGGGCCGCGCGGCCGTTGCCGCATGAGGCGGGCCCGACAGCGCAGCGGGAAAATCCGACGTGAAAAATTAACGTCACGTTAGGCAATTATCACACTGACGTTACGGAATTTTCATCGAATCGCCTGCGCGGCCACGTTGCGAAAAAAATCCACGGCCCGGGTCAATTTTTGCTTGCTTACGGGGTCCATGGGTCCCATATGCGGCCTCCTGACGCCAACGCACGCACCTCTGCTCGGGCGCGACTAGAACGCGAACTCAAGTAGCGACGGTAACGTCTCTTTTGGAAACGACGGGGCCTGAACCCCCCCGGGTCTGATGGAGATGACCAATGTTGAACGTGACCGCCCGTCTGGGCGCCCCCCGCATCTTTGCCGATCCGCATCCCGAAACGACCGCCGCGAGCGCGCGTCAGGACGCCTATATCCGCGCCCATGACTTCGACCGCCCGACGATGGTGTTCGACCTCGCGATGCTGCGCGGCAAGTACCGCGCGCTCGACGCCGGCCTCGGCGCCGCCTCGATCCACTACGCGGTGAAGGCGAACCCGGCCCCCGAGGTGGTGGCGGCGCTCGCCGCGGAAGGCGCGCGCTTCGACGCCGCCTCGCGCGGCGAGATCGACCTCTGCCGCTCGCTCGGCGTCCCCGCCGAGCGCATCGCCTTCGGCAACACCATCAAGCGCGCCGCCGATATCGCCCATGCCCATGCGGTCGGGGTCAAGCAGTTCGCCGCCGATTCGGAGGCCGAGCTGGTCAAGATCGCCGAAAACGCGCCGGGCGCGCGGGTGATCCTGCGCATGCTGGTCGAGTCCTCCGAGGCCGACTGGCCGCTGACCCGCAAGTTCGGCTGCTCGCCGCGCGAGGCGCTGCGGCTGATGCACTACGGCCGCTTCCTCGGGCTCGACGTCGCCGGCGTCTCGTTCCACGCCGGCTCGCAGCTGCGCGAGCCGAAGATGTGGGCGGCCGCGCTCGACGCGGCGCTGGCGCTGTGGACCGACGCAGCCGCACAGGGCCACGCCCTGCGCATCCTCAACATCGGCGGCGGCTTCCCGGCCTTCTACGGCC
>CAYTMB010000128.1:0-6633 GCA_964438465.1 uncultured Rhodovulum sp.
TCGATTTCGACCTGATCGCCGAGCTTGAGGCCGACGCGGCGCTGGGCAACGGCGGCCTCGGGCGGCTGGCGGCGTGTTTCATGGAGAGCATGGCGACAGTGGGCGTGCCGGCCTACGGCTACGGCATCCGCTACCAGCACGGGCTGTTCCGCCAGGAGATCGTCGACGGCAACCAGGTCGAGCTGCCGGAGACCTGGCTGCAGCACGGCAACCCCTGGGAGTTCGACCGCCGCGAGAGCGCCTACGAGGTCGGTTTCGGCGGCCTCGTCGAATACCACGACGCCAACGGCGACGATGCGCGCTATGTCTGGAAACCCGCCGAGCGGGTGATCGCGACGGCCTATGACACGCCGATGGTCGGCTGGCGCGGCGCGCGGGTCAACACGCTGCGGCTGTGGTCGGCGCTGCCGGTCGACCCGATCCGGCTCGACGCCTTCAACGCCGGCGACCACATCGGCTCCCTGCGCGAGAGCAACCGCGCCGACGCGCTGACCCGGGTGCTGTATCCCGCCGACGCTTCGCCCTCGGGGCAGGAGCTGCGGCTGCGGCAGGAGTATTTCTTCTCCTCCGCGGCGCTGCAGGACATCCTGCGCCGGCATATCCAGCAGCACGACACCCTGGACAACCTCGCGGAGAAGGTCGCGATCCAGCTCAACGACACCCATCCCGCGGTCTGCGTCGCCGAGCTGATGCGGCTGCTGATCGACAAGCACGGGCTGGAGTTCGACGAGGCCTGGACCCAGACCCGCGGCGTCATCAGCTACACCAACCACACGCTGCTGCCCGAGGCGCTGGAAAGCTGGCCGGTGGCGCTGTTCGAGGCGCTGCTGCCGCGGCACATGCAGATCGTCTACGAGATCAACGCCGAACTGCTGCGCGCGGCGCGGGCGCAGGGCTTCGACGACGCGAAGCTGCGCCACATCAGCCTGATCGACGAGAGCGGCGAGCGGCGGGTGCGCATGGGCAACCTCGCCTTCGTCGGCGCGCATTCGATCAACGGCGTCTCGGCGCTGCACACCGAGCTGATGAAGGAGACGGTGTTCGCCGATCTCAACGCGCTGTATCCGGGCCGGATCAACAACAAGACCAACGGCATCACCCCGCGGCGCTGGCTGATGCAGTGCAACCCCGGGCTGACCTCACTGCTGCGCGAGCGCATCGGCGACGCCTTCCTCGACGAGACCGAGGCGCTGAAGGCGCTGGAGCTGCAGGCCGGCGACCCCGACCTGCAGCAGGCCTTCGCCCGGGTGAAGCGGGCGAACAAGGAGCGGCTGGCGCGGCTGGTGCGCCAGCGCATGGGGGTCAAGGTCGATCCCGGCGCGATGTTCGACATCCAGATCAAGCGCATCCACGAATACAAGCGCCAGCTCCTCAACATCATCGAGGCGGTGGCGCTCTACGACCAGATCCGCTCGCATCCCGAGCTGGACTGGACGCCGCGGGTGAAGTTCTTCGCCGGCAAGGCGGCGCCGAGCTACCACAACGCCAAACTGATCATCAAACTCGCCAACGACGTCAGCCGGGTGATCAACTCGAACCCGCGGGTGCGCGACGTGCTGCGGGTGGTGTTCGTGCCGAACTACAACGTCAGCCTCGCCGAGGTGCTGGTGCCGGCGGCGGATCTGTCCGAACAGATCTCCACGGCCGGCATGGAGGCCTCGGGCACCGGCAACATGAAGTTCGCGCTGAACGGCGCGCTGACCATCGGCACGCTCGACGGCGCCAATGTCGAGATCAGCGAGCAGGTCGGGCTCGACAACATCGTGATCTTCGGGCTGACCGCCGCCGAGGTGGCGGCGCGGCGCGCGGCCGGCGACAACGCCCGCGAGATCATCGAGGCCTCGCCCGAACTCAGCCAGGCGCTGAAGGCGATCTCGTCGGGGGTGTTCTCGCCCGACGATCCCGGGCGCTACCGCGACCTGATCGGCGGGCTCTACGAGCACGACTGGTTCATGGTCGCGACCGATTTCGACGCCTATGCGGCGGCCCAGCGCGAGGTCGACGGCATCTGGGCGCAGCCGAAGCTGTGGTGGGAGATGGCGATCCTGAACACCGCGCGCATGGGCTGGTTCTCGTCGGACCGCACGATCCGGCAATATGCCCGCGACATCTGGAAGATCAGCCTGTAGCCTGCCCGAAAGGTGAGCATCCTCGGGGGAGTCCGCGTGACAACGAAGCCCGTCCGGCGCAAGCCGCCCGCGTTCGCGCTCGACCCCGCCGCGGTCGAGGCGGTCATCGAAGGCCGGCACGGCGACCCGTTCGCCGTGCTCGGGCTTCAGGACGTCGAGGGCAAGCTGGTCGCCCGGTGCCTGATCGACGGCGCCGACGAGGTCGAGGCCTATACGCTGACCGACAAGCCCGCCGGCAAGCTGGCCAAGCGCCACGACGCGGGGTTCTTCGAGGGCGCGCTGAAGATCCGCAAGCGCCAGCCGCTGAAGTACCGCGCGAGCAATCCCGGCGGCGAATGGTGGGTCTGGGACGCCTATTCCTTCGGCCCGGTGCTCGGGCCGATGGACGACTACTACATCGGCGAGGGCAGCCATCTGCGGCTGTTCGACAAGATGGGCGCGCATCCGATCCACCACGAGGGCGCCGACGGCGTGCATTTCGCCGTCTGGGCCCCGAACGCCCGCCGCGTCAGCGTCATCGGCGATTTCAACGGCTGGGACGGCCGGCGGCACGTCATGCGGCTGCGCGCGGACACCGGGATCTGGGAGATCTTCGTGCCGCGGGCCTGGGAGGGCGTCACCTACAAGTTCGAGATCCTCGGCCCGACCGGCGACCGGCTGCCGCTGAAGGCCGATCCCTTCGCCCGGGCCTCGGAGATGCGGCCGAAGACCGCCTCGATCGTCGCGCCCTGGATGGATCACGACTGGGGCGACGCCGCGCATCGCGACTTCTGGGCGAAGGCCGACGCAAGGCGCACGCCGATCTCGATCTACGAGGTTCACGCCGGGTCCTGGCGCCGCCGCGACGGGACCGAGTTCCTGACCTGGGACGAGATGGCGGACCAGCTGATCCCCTATGTCGTCGAGATGGGCTTCACCCATATCGAGTTCATGCCGATCTCGGAGCATCCCTACGATCCGTCCTGGGGCTACCAGACCACCGGGCTCTATGCGCCCTCGGCGCGGTTCGGCCCGCCCGAGGGGTTCGCGCGCTTCGTCGACGGCGCGCACCGCGCCGGCGTCGGCGTGATCCTAGACTGGGTGCCCGCGCATTTCCCGGTCGACGAACACGGCCTCGCGCATTTCGACGGCACCGCGCTCTACGAACACGCCGACCCGCGGCAGGGGTTTCATCCGGACTGGAACACCGCGATCTACAATTTCGGCCGCAAGGAAGTGTTCGCCTTTCTTGTGAACAACGCGCTGTACTGGTCTGAGAAGTTTCACATCGATGGGTTGCGCGTCGACGCCGTCGCCTCGATGCTGTACCTCGACTATTCGCGCAAGGAAGGCGAGTGGGTGCCCAACGAGCACGGCGGGCGCGAGAATCTCGAGGCGATCGCCTTCCTGCAGGCGACCAACGCCGCCGTCTACGGCAGCCACCCCGGAACCGTGACCATCGCCGAGGAAAGCACCTCCTTCCCGAAGGTCAGCGCGCCGGTGTTCGACGGCGGCCTCGGCTTCGGCTTCAAGTGGAACATGGGCTGGATGCACGACACGCTCGCCTATTTCGCGCGCGAGCCGGTCCATCGCAGGCACCACCACAACGAGCTGACCTTCGGGCTGCTGTACGCCTTCACCGAGAACTTCGTGCTGCCGCTCAGCCACGACGAGGTGGTGCACGGCAAGGGCAGCCTGATCGCCAAGATGCCGGGCGACGGCTGGCAGAAATTCGCGAACCTTCGCGCCTACTACGCGTTCATGTGGGGGTATCCGGGGAAGAAGCTGTTGTTCATGGGTCAGGAATTCGCCCAGGGCGCGGAATGGTCCGAGGCGCGGTCGCTCGACTGGCATCAGCTGGAGATCGCCGCCCACCGCGGCGTGAAGGATCTGGTGCGCGACCTCAACCATCTCTACCGCGACCGGCCGGCGCTGCATGCGCGCGACTGCGAGGGCGACGGGTTCGAGTGGCTGATCGCGGACGACGCCGAGAACTCGGTCTACGCCTGGCTGCGCAAGGCCCCGGGCGCCAACCCGGTGGCGGTGATCGCGAACCTCACCCCGGTCCCGCGCGAGGGCTACCGCGTGCCGTTGCCGGCCGCGGGGCGCTGGCGCGAGATCCTCAACACCGACGCCGACCTCTACGGCGGCAGCGGCAAGGGCAACCTCGGCGGGGTGATCGCGCAGGCGGACGCCGCGGGCGTGGGCGCCCTCGTGACGCTCCCCCCGCTCGCGACGGTCTGGCTGGAATTCGAACCGGAGTCGTGAGCTCCGAGAACAAGCGACTGGGGGGACGAGGCGTGGAGACGAGAACACAACCGCTGGCCCGCGATGCGATGGCCTATGTCCTGGCGGGCGGGCGCGGCAGCCGGCTGAAGGAGCTGACCGACCGGCGGGCGAAACCCGCGGTCTATTTCGGCGGCAAGACCCGGATCATCGACTTCGCGCTGTCGAACGCGTTGAACTCGGGGGTGCGGCGCATGGCGGTGGCGACCCAGTACAAGGCGCATTCGCTGATCCGCCACCTGCAGCGCGGCTGGAACTTCCTGCGGCCCGAGCGCAACGAGAGCTTCGACATCCTGCCGGCGAGCCAGCGGGTGTCCGAGACCCAGTGGTACGAGGGCACGGCGGACGCGGTCTATCAGAACATCGACATCATCGACAGTTACGGCCCGGAGTTCATGATCATCCTCGCGGGCGATCACATCTACAAGATGGATTACGAGCTGATGCTGCGCCAGCATGTCGACAGCGGGGCCGACGTCACCGTCGGCTGCCTCGAGGTGCCGCGGATGGAGGCGGTGGGTTTCGGGGTGATGCATGTCGATCCGATCGACACCATCACCGCCTTCGTCGAGAAGCCGGCCGATCCGCCGGCGATCCCCGGCCAGCCGGACATGGCGCTGGCGTCGATGGGGATCTACGTCTTCCACACCCGCTTCCTGATGGACCTGCTGCGCCGCGACGCCGCCGACCCCAACTCCAGCCGCGACTTCGGCAAGGATCTGATCCCCTATGTGGTGGCGAACGGCAAGGCGGTGGCGCACCGGTTCTCGAAGTCCTGCGTGCGCTCGAGCACCGAGGGGCAGGCCTACTGGCGCGACGTCGGCACGGTGGAGGCCTATTGGGAGGCCAATATCGACCTGACCGACGTGATCCCCGAGCTCGACCTCTACGACACCTCCTGGCCGATCTGGACCTATTCCGAGATCACCCCGCCGGCGAAGTTCGTCCACGACGAGCCCGACCGCCGCGGCACGGCGATCTCGAGCCTGGTCTCGGGCAACTGCATCGTCTCGGGCGCCAGCCTGCGCCGCTCGCTGCTGTTCACCGGGGTGCGGGTCAACTCGTATTCCGCGCTGGAGGAGGCGGTGATCCTGCCCGACTGCGAGATCGCGCGGAAGGTGCGGCTGCGCAAGGTCGTGCTCGACCGCGGCGTCGTCATCCCCGAGGGGCTCGTGGTCGGCGAGGACCCCGTGCTCGACGCCAAGCGCTTCCGCCGCACCGACAGCGGCATCTGCCTGATCACCCAGGCGATGATCGACCGACTGGAGGCCTGAGCCGGTGAAGGTGCTGTCGGTCGCCTCGGAGGCCTATCCGCTGATCAAGACCGGCGGGCTCGCCGACGTCGCGGGCGCGCTGCCGCCGGCGCTGGCGCGCGCGGGCGTCGAGATCCGCACGCTGATCCCCGGTTATCCGGCGGTGATGGCGAAGCTGCAGGACGCGGAGGAGGTCTTCGTCTGGCGTGCGCTGATCGGCGCCGGGGCGCGCCTGCTCGCGGGCAGGGCGGCGGGGCTCGACGTCTTCGTGCTCGACGCGCCCGAGCTGTACGACCGGCCCGGCGCGATCTATCTCGACGGCGAGGGGCGCGACTGGGGCGACAACTGGCGGCGCTTCGCGGCGCTGTCCAAGGCCGGCGCCGAGATCGCCGCCGGCGGCCTGCCCGGCTTCCGCCCCGACCTGCTGCACGCCCACGACTGGCAGGCGGCGCTGGCCCCGGCGTATCTGCGCTACTACGGCATCGCCACGCCCTCGATCCTGACCGTGCACAACCTCGCCTTCCAGGGCCATTTCCCGGCGGCGATCTTCGGCGGGCTGGAGCTGCCGCCGCAGGCCTTCGCGATCGACGGCGTCGAGTATTTCGGCGGCGTCGGCTACCTCAAGGCCGGCCTCGTCTCGGCCACGGCGCTGACCACGGTCAGCCCGACCTACGCCGACGAGATCCGCACGCCCGCGCAGGGCATGGCGCTGGAGGGGCTGCTGAACACCCGCGCCGACGTGCTGCACGGCATCGTCAACGGCATCGACGTCGAGGTC
Organism: uncultured Rhodovulum sp.; assembly: GCA_964438465.1. Taxonomy (GTDB): domain Bacteria; phylum Pseudomonadota; class Alphaproteobacteria; order Rhodobacterales; family Rhodobacteraceae; genus Amaricoccus. Next base: position 6,426 of record CAYTMB010000128.1, read on the forward strand.
TGGAACCCCGAGACCGACCCGCATCTCGCGGCGCCGTTCTCGGCCCGCAGGCTCAAGGGCCGCGCCGCCAACCGCGCCGCGGTCGAGGCGACCTTCGGGCTCGAGGCCGACGCCGCGCCGCTGTTCTGCGTGGTCAGCCGGCTGACCGGGCAGAAGGGCATGGACCTGATGGTCGAGGCCGCGCACGACCTCGTCGCCGCCGGCGCCA
>CAYTMB010000129.1:0-6620 GCA_964438465.1 uncultured Rhodovulum sp.
CCGCCGCCGCGCTTGACCGGCTTGACCTGGGTGAAGCGCGATTCCCAGAAGCGCAGGACATGCGGCGGGACGTCGAGCGTTTCGGCGACTTCACTGATGGTGCGAAAGGCTTCGGGGGACTTGTTCATGTCGGACCGGCCTCGCCGCTCAGCGTTTGTTGCCCGCGTCCACGCGCTCTTTCATGATGTGCGACGGCCGGAACGTCAGCACGCGGCGCGGCTCGATCGGGACTTCTTCGCCGGTCTTGGGGTTGCGGCCGACGCGCGCGGTCTTGGACCGGACCGAGAAGGTTCCGAAGGACGAGATCTTGACCGTCTCGCCGCGCACCAGCGCGTCGGAGACGTGATCGAGCACCGATTCAACCAGATCGGCGCTTTCGTTGCGCGACAGGCCGACCGACCGGAACACCGCTTCGCTCAGCTCCATCCGCGTCAGGGTCTTTTCGCTCATGGCCGTTCCCCCCGTTTTGATCAACATTTTGTTAACCTTAGGAGCAATTCGGAAACCGAGTCAACAAGAACGCCGACGAAGTCGCCCTACCAGCGCAGAACCGCCGCGCCCCAGGACAGCCCGCCGCCGATCGCCTCCATCAGCACCACGTCGCCCTCGGCGATGCGGCCGCCCGTGCGCGCGACCGACAGCGCCAGCGGGATCGAGGCCGCCGAGGTGTTGCCGTGGTCCTGGACGGTGACCACGACCTTGTCCATCGGCACCCCGAGCTTCTGCGCGGTCAGCGACATGATGCGCAGGTTCGCCTGATGCGGCACCAGCCAGTCGATGTCGGCGGTGGTCAGCCCCGCGCGCGCCAGCGCCGCGGCGCCGGTCTCGGCGAGCTTCAGGACGGCGTGCTTGAACACTTCCTGGCCGGCCATCCGCACCACGCCCGCGGCGCCGGTGGTCGAGGGGCCGCCGTCGACGTAGAGCAGCGCGTTGTAGCGGCCGTCCGAATGCAGGTCGGTCGCGAGCAGGCCGCGGTCGGTCCGCTCGCCGGCGCTGTCGCGGGCTTCGAGAATCAGCGCGCCGGCGCCGTCGCCGAACAGCACGCAGGTGCCACGGTCGGTCCAGTCGAGGATGCGCGAGAACGTCTCGGCCCCGATCACCATCACCCGGCGGGCCTGGCCGGTGCGGATCAGCGCGTCGGCCTGGGCGAGCGCGAAGACGAAGCCGGCGCAGACCGCCTGGATGTCGAAGGCGAAGCCGCTGGTCATGCCGAGCGCGGCCTGCACCCGGGTCGCGGTCGCGGGAAAGGTCTGGTCGGGCGTGGCGGTCGCCAGCAGGATCGCGTCGAGGTCGGCGCCGGTCAGCCCCGCGTCGTCGAGCGCGCGCCGGGCGGCGGCGATCGCGAGATCCGAGGTGGCCTCGTCCTCGGCGGCGAAGTGGCGGCGCTCGATGCCGGTGCGCGCGCGAATCCATTCGTCCGAGGTGTCGAGGGTCGCGGCGAACTCGGCGTTCGAAACGACGCGTTCGGGCAGGTAATGCCCGCTGCCGCAGGCGACGGCGCGCAGCTGCGTCATGTCGGAACCGCGCCCGGCTCGGCGGCGGCGGCCGGCGCGCCGAGCGCCACCCGGGCCGCGAGCTTCTCGGCGAAGCCGTTGTCGGCGAGGGTGAAGGCGAGCTTGATCGCAGCGGAGACCCCGGTGGCGTCGGCCGAGCCGTGGCTCTTGATGACGGTGCCGTTCAGCCCGAGGAACACCCCGCCGTTGACCCGGCGCGGGTCGATGCGCTTCGACAGCCGGCCGAGCGAGGTATAGGCGAACAGCGCCCCGATCCGGCTCAGCGTGCTGTAGGAGAACGCCTCCTTCAGCAGGCCGCGGATCGAGCTGGCGGTGCCCTCGCCGGTCTTGAGCGCGATGTTGCCGGTGAAGCCGTCGGTGACGATGACGTCGACCCGCGCCGAGGCCATCTCGCCGCCCTCGACATAGCCGATGAACTCGAAGTCGCCCGGCCCGCTGGCCGCCTCGATCAGCGTGGTGGCGTCGTGCAGCTCGGGCCGGCCCTTGTGCTCCTCGACGCCGACGTTGAGCAGGCCCACGCGCGGGCGCTTCAACTCCAGCGCGTTGCGCGCGTAGGAGGCGCCCATCACCGCGTATTTGAGCAGGTCCTCCGCATCGGCGCGGACGTCGGCCCCGGCGTCGAGCAGGACGTTGTAGCCGGCGGGATTGAGCGAGGGCCACAGCACCGCGATCGCCGGCCGGTTCACCCCGGGGGCCTTGCGCAGCACCAGCATCGCCAGCGCCATCAGCGCGCCGGTGTTGCCGCAGGAGATCACCACCCGCGATTCGCCCTGGCGCACGGTCTCGAGCGCGTTCCACATGCTGGTGCCCTGGCCGCGGCGCAGCGCGCGCGACGGCTTCTCGTCCATCGCGATGACGCTGGCGGCGTGGCGGATCTCGGTGCGGGCGGCGAGCGGGGTCGACTTGCGGATCTCGCGCTCCAGTTCTTCGCCGTCGCCGTGCAGGATGTAGCGCAGGCGGTGGTTCTTCGCGAGCGACTTGCCCATGCCGCGGATGACCTCGGCCACGCCGCGGTCGCCGCCCATCGCGTCGATGGACAGCACGACATCGGCGCTGCCCCGCGCCGACGGTTCCGGTTTCATGCCCGCGCGGGACGCGTCAGAGGTCATTCCGGCGCAGACTCCGCGGGGGGAAGGTCAGGCGGCCTCGTCGTCGAGATCGACCTCGTCGACCATCGCGACGACCTCGCGGCCGTCGTAGTGGCCGCAGGCCGGGCACACATGGTGCGGCCGGCGCAGCTCGCCGCAGTTGGAACATTCGTTGGGGTTCGCAGCCACCAGCGAGTCATGCGACCGGCGCATGCCGCGCTTGGCGCGGGTGACTTTGCTCTTGGGAACAGCCATCTTTCGACCTCGATCTCGTCCGGGCGAAGGCCCGGGTCATCCTCTTGCCCGCTTGCCGCGGCGGGGTAGCAGAAGCGGCGCGGCTTGTCACGCCCGCAGCCCCCGACCGCAGCGGAAAAACGAGCGGCGGAAGATAGCCATTCGCGCCCCCGGCGCAAGCCCTATTGCGACCGGGGCCGCGACGGGCGCCGCGGGCGGCGGGTTCACGCGCCGTCGTCCATCTTGGCGCGCAGCGCGGCGAGGCCGGCGAAGGGCTTGACCTCGGCCTCCTCGGGCAGCGGCGCGGCGCCAGCCGGGGCGCTGGCGGCGACCTCCAGCCGGGCGTCGGCGCGGCGCGGATAGGCCGGCAGCGCCAGCGCCAGCGCCTCGGTCGCGACGAGGCCGAGGTCGATGGCGGCGCCGAGCGGCTCGATCTCGTCCTCCGCGTCCGCGTCGTCGCCGACGACGACGATCTCGGCGCCGGCGGCCGGCGCGCCCGGGACGAACAGCCGCGCCACCGGCACGTCGACGCGGGTGGTGACCGGGTCGAGCGAGACCACGCAGGTCTGGATCACCGTCGCCCCCAGCACGCCCTCGAGCCGCCAGGCGCCGTCCGCCGCCGCGGTCAGCCGGCCGGCGAAGCGCAGCTTGCGCAGCGCCTGCGCGCCCATCAGCCGCGCCAGCGCGGCGGATTCCGCGGCGTCGGGCGATATGTCGAACTCGATCTCGGTCAGGCCGCGCAGGCGGGAGACGCCGAGCACGCGGGCGAAGTCCGGATTGTCCGGGGAATGGGTGCGAATGTCGGGCATGGCGGTCCCTCAGGGCAGGCGGCCGCGCCGCGTCGGCCCAAGTTCCTTGAACATAGACCATCTCCGGGATAGTGGAGCAAGGGGATTTCGGACGTTCCCGAGGGATGGGTATGCACTCCAAGGCCTTGCGTCACGCGGCGGTAGCCCTCTGGGCGGCGGGCGCAGTTCTTGCGGGCTGCGCCCCGACCACACAGGTGCACGGCTATATCCCGCGCGCCGAGGACGTGGCGCGGCTGACGCCGGGGGTGGACACCACCGCGACGGTCGAGGAGGCGCTGGGCATGCCGACCAGCACCGGGCTGTTGCGCGATTCGGCGTGGTTCTACGTCCAGAGCGTGTTCGAGAACTATGCGTTCTATCCGGCGCGGGTGGTCGACCGCACCGTGCTGGTGGTCAACTTCAACCCAAACGGCGTGGTGACCGGGATCGAGACCTACGGCGTCGAGGACGGGCGCATCGTCAACCTGACCGCGCGCACGACCGAGACCGGCGGGCGGCAGCTCGGCATCCTGGAGCAGCTGTTCGGCAACATCCTCAACTTCGACGCCGAGAGCGCCACGGAGTGACGCGGCGCTCCGGCCGGACCGCGGAGCGTCAAACGGCGGTCACAGGCCTGCGCTAGGATGCCGTCGCGCATGGGGCGCGGAGGAACGGCGATGTCGGGTCCGGGCGGGCCGAAGTACCGGGCGCGGGCGGCTTGCACGCCCGGCGACCTGGAGGCGGCGCAGCGGCTGCGGGGCGACCGGTTCCGCGGCGCCGGGGTGGACGCCGACGCCTTCGACGCGCGGGCGGCGCATGTGCTGGTCGAGGAGATGGACGGCGGCCGGGTGGTCTGCTGCTTCCGGCTGCTCGATTTCGCCGACGGCTCGCAGATCGCCGCGTCCTATTCGGCGCAGTTCTACGGCCTCGGCGGGCTGGCCCGCTATCCGCGGCCGATGCTGGAGATCGGCCGGTTCTGCGTGGCGGCGGACGTCCGCGATCCGGCGGTGCTGCGGCTGGCCTGGGCGGCGGTGGCCGCGCATGTCGAGGCGAGGGGCGTCGGGATCGTGTTCGGCTGTTCGAGCTTCGCCGGGACCGAGGCGGGCGACTACGCCGACGCCTTCGCGCTGCTGAAGGACCGCCATCTGGCGCCGCGGCGCTGGCTGCCGCGGGTCAAGGCCCCGGCGGTGTTCCGCTTCGCGCGGAGCCTGCGCCTGCGCAGCCCCGACCTGAAGGCGGCGATGCGCGCGATGCCGCCGCTGCTGCGCAGCTATCTCGCGATGGGGGGCTGGGTGTCCGACCACGCGGTGATCGACCGCGACCTCGGGACGCTGCATGTCTTCACCGGCCTCGAGATCAGCGCGCTGTCGGCGGCGCGGTCGCGGTTCCTGCGCGCGGTGTAACGGCGTGTTACACTGGTCAACATATTGATTTTAAATGATAATCTTACAAGCGTCGCGATCCGGGCGCCGCAGCGCTGTTGACTGCGGCCGGGGCGTCGCGTCCTGCTCCGGATCCGCATCAGCGAGGACGCCGCCATGCCGAACCCCGCCGTCGACCGCGTGCCCTTCGCCGAGGCGCTGCGGGTCTGGGCGCGGGTCGCGGCGCTGAGCTTCGGCGGGCCGGCCGGGCAGATCGCGGTGATGCACCGGATCGTGGTCGACGAAAAGCGCTGGGTCGGCGAAGGCCGGTTCCTGCACGCGCTGAACTTCTGCATGCTGCTGCCCGGACCCGAGGCGCACCAGCTGACGATCTATCTCGGCTGGCTGCTGAACGGGGTGCGCGGCGCGGTGGCGGGCGGGCTGCTGTTCGTGCTGCCCGGCTTCCTCGCGATCCTCGGCCTGAGCGTGGTCTATGTCGCCCTCGGCGAGACGCCGCTGGTCGACGGGCTGTTCTTCGGCCTGCGCGCCGCCGTGCTCGCCATCGTGCTGCAGGCGGTCGCGCGCATCGGCGGCCGCACGCTGACCAGCCGGCCCAAGCGGGCGATCGCGGCGGCGGCCTTCGTCGCGATCTTCTTCTTCCACGTTCCGTTTCCGCTCATCATCCTCGCGGCGGCGCTGATCGGCTTCTTCGCCGCGCGCGGCGGGGTCGCGGCCTTTCTCGAAGGCGGCGCGCACGGGGCGGCGCGGGGCGGGCTCGCGGACCGCGATTCGCTGCTCGGCGAGGAGGCGCCGGCGCAGTCGCGCGCCGAGGCCGCCGGCGTCTGGCGCACCGCCGCCATCGCCGCGGCGCTGTGGCTGGCGCCGGTCGCGCTGCTGGCGCTGGCGCTGGGGCCGGACAACGTGTTCGCGCGGCTGGCCGGCTTCTTCAGCCTGCTCGCGGTGGTCACCTTCGGCGGCGCCTATGCCGTGCTCGCCTATGTCGGGCAGGCGGCGGTCGGGACCTATGGCTGGCTGTCGGCGGCCGAGATGCTCGACGGGCTCGGCATGGCCGAGACCACGCCGGGGCCGCTGATCATGGTGGTGCAGTTCGTCGGCTTTCTCGCGGCGTTCCGCGATCCCGGCGCGCTCAATCCCTATGTCGCGGCGGTGCTCGGCTCGGTGCTGACGACCTGGGTGACCTTCGCGCCGTCGTTCCTGTGGATCCTGCTCGGCGCGCCCTATATCGAGCGGCTGCGCGGCGCCAAGGCGCTCGGCGGGGCGCTGCGCGCGATCACCGCGGCGGTGGTCGGCGTGATCCTCAGCCTCGCGCTGTGGTTCGCCTCGCATGTGATCTTCGACCGGCATGCGCCTGTGGCGCGCTGGGGTCTGGACTTCGACCTGCCGGTGGCGGCCAGCCTCGACCCCTGGGCGCTGGCGCTGGTGGCCGCCGCGCTGGTCGCGGTGTTCCGGCTGAAGCTCGGCCTCTTCGCCGTGATCGGCGGCGCGGCGGCGGCCGGCGTGGCGCTGCGGCTGGCCGGGCTGGTCTGATACGGGCTCGGCTGATCGCCTCGGAGCTGGCCGGACCTGGACGAGGCTGGAGCGCGGTGGCCGCATTCGCTTCACCGATTTGTCCGT
>CAYTMB010000130.1:0-6571 GCA_964438465.1 uncultured Rhodovulum sp.
GCGGGCGGCCGCCGGGGCGCGTCGGGCTCACATCTTCTCGCCGGGCAATTCGCTGGCCTGCTTCACCCAGGCGGCGACCTGCGCCTCGTCGAACGGATCCTGCTCGTGGATATGGAAGTAGCGCACTTCGGCGTGCCTGGACGCGACGGGGGGAGCCGGAACCAGCGACGCGCCGCGGAAGAACGCCACCTTGATGTACTTCGTCATGCAGTGGAGGCTCATGAACCAGCCGTCGCCCTCCACCCCGTAGAGCGGCGAGTTCCATTTGACCGCCTTGCTCACGCCGGGGACGGTGCGCGCGACGAGCGCGTCGAGGCGGCGGCCGACGTCGCTCTTCCAGCCCGGCATCGCCGCGATATAGGCCTGCACCGGGGCGTCGCCGTAGCCTTTCGCGATCTGGGGGTTGCCGCCGGCGAGGAGGACGGGTTTTGCGTCCGCCGGCGGTTCCGCTGCGGGCTTTTCGGGGGTGCGTCTGGTCATTGCGTTCGCTCCAGGATGGGGCGCCGTCAGTCGATCTCGATCAGCGCCTTGATCAGGCCGGACTTCGCGGTCGCCCAGCGCGGCAGGTCGGTCACGGCGCCGGCGAGGTCGGTGCGGTGGGTGACCAGCCGGTCGACCGGCACCTCGCCGCCGCGGATCGCCGCGATGACCCGCTCGAAATCCTCGGAGGTGGCGTTGCGGCTGGCGAAGAGTGACATCTCCTTGCGATGGAAATCCGGGTCCATGAAGGTGATGGGCTCCTTGACCACGCTGACAAGGACATAGCGCCCGCCGTGGGCGACATGCGCGAAACCCGCCTCCATCGCGCGGGCGCTGCCGGTCGCGTCGAACACCAGATCGTAGCCTTCGGCCTCGGGCGCGCCCGCAAGCGCCTCGACCCCGGCGATGGCGGCGACCGCGGCGCAGCGCCCGGCGTCGCGGTCGAACAGCGCGACGCCGGCGCCCGCCAGCCGGGCGAACAGCGCGGCGCCGAGCCCGATCGGCCCGGCGCCGACGACCAGCACGCGGTCGCCGGCGGTCGCGCCGCCGCGGCGCACGGCATGGGCGCCGATCGCGAGGAATTCGACCGTCGCGCAATCGTCGGCGCCGAGGCCCGGGGCGGGGACGAGGTTGGCGGCCGGCAGCGCCAGCAGCCCGGTCATGCCGCCGTCCCGGTGCACGCCGAGCACCGCGATGCGCACGCAGCAGTTCGGCTTGCCCTGGCGGCAGGCGACGCAGCCGCCGCAGGACAGGTAGGGGTTGACCACGCAGATCTCGCCGGGCGCGCGCCCGGACCCCGCCGGGGCCTCGACCACCTCGACGGCAAGCTCGTGGCCCATCACCCGCGGGTACTCCAGGAACGGGTGCTTGCCCTCGAAGATATGGTAGTCGGTGCCGCAGATGCCGATCCGCCGCGGCCGCACCAGCGCGTCGCCGGCCCCGGGCCGGGGCGCGGCGCGCCGCTCCAGCCGGAGGAGACCGGGCTCGGGGCAGACGAGGGCGTCCACGAGGGTCACGTCGGCAACCTGTCGCTGGCCTTGCGCGGCGGGGCCGCGCGCGGGCGGTTTGCGGCCGCGAAGCGGCCCCGCCGCCGTCTTAGCGCAAGGCTCGCGCATTGTCTCCACCCCGGCGCAGACCGCGGCGGCGGGCCGTCGCCGAGCTTCGGGCGCACCTTAGAGTGGAGTGCGGCAACCAACCCTCCCGCAAAAGTATTGGCATTGCCCGTCAGGTGTGCTTTCGTGTCGGCGGAAACCAAGGTGACCCAAGGGAAAAAACCACTCCGCCCGGCGTGGCCGACAAAGCCCGGCGCGCAATTGGGGGAGCGGATACCGGAACGAAGGCGCACACGATTTGCAGCACGCTACTTGCAGAACGACGGACGCCCGGAGGCGCATATCGGCAGACTGACGTAATATTCACGAGACAACCCGGTCAACACCAGCCGCAATGTTCATCATCGACGATATCGCACTGCTGGCGCTCGCCGCCGGACTGCTGCACCTGATCGGATACGCGGTCTACGTCCGACACGACGACATCGAGCCGAATCCGGTCACATGGCTGATGTTCGCCTATGGCACGCTGCTGCTGACCGTGCTGGAATGGGACAGCGACGCCACCCCCGCCGAGCTGGTGCTGCCGACGGTGTGCAGCGGCATGGCGATGTTCGTCGCCGCGCGCTGCTGGTGGCGCGCCCGCCGCGCGGATCCCTCCCGCCTCTGGCCCAGCGCGTGGTGGCCGAGCGACTGGCGGGATCGCGCGGCGTTCCAGATCGACATCGTCCTGACCGTGCTGTACCTCGCCGCCGCCGTGCTGCTCTACGGCGACTGGATCGACGCCCGGGGCAAGGCCCTTGCGGTGCTGGTGTTTCTGCTCGCCGCGAACTTCACGACGTTCTCCGCGTTCTTTCCGCTGATCCGCAACGTCGTCGCGAACCCGGGCGACGAGCGCGCGGCGCCCTGGGCGATCTGGACCTGCGCCTATGCCCTGCTGGGCGTCACGACCTTTCTGGCGCAGGGCGGGTTCTGGACCGTGCTGATGGTCTATCCCGCGCAGAACGCGCTGCTGCACGGGACGGTCGCCGTCCTGTCGCGGAAATCGCGGCGCGACGGTTTTCCCGCCGCACGCGCCGCGCGGATGCGGGAACCGGGATGAGCCCGGGATCGCGGATCGTGGCGCGGGGACCGGCGCGGCCCGGCGAGGCCGAAGACGTGCTGCGGCTGTCGCATCGGCTGGTGGCGCTGCATGCCGGCGGCATCGTGCTGCTGATCGCCGTCGTGCTCAGCACCGCGCTGTGGCTGTCGGCCCAGCACAACCGGCTGGCGCTCCAGTCGTCGTACCGGCTCGTCGAGAACGAGATCGGGGCGCTGCGCACCAGCGCCAACACCCTGATCAAGGACTATTCGGTCTGGGACCAGGGTTTCGACGCGGTGCTGTCGGAGGATCGCGAGTGGATCTACAGCAGCATCGGCAGCAGCGTGACCGAGCTGGGCACGTTCGACCTCGCGCTGGTTTCGGTTCCCGGACGGATCCCGGCCTTCGGCTGGGTCGCGGGCACGCCGCCGCACGGGCGGACCGGCATCCTGCCCGCCCCGGTGCTCGAGGCGATCGACCTGCTGCTCGACCCCTGGGACGTGCGCTCGTCGGCGACGCTGATCGCCGAATTCGACGGCTCGCCCTGGATCTTCGCGGTCTCGCGCATGACGCCGGTCTCCGGCCTGCCCAAGGGCATGCCGGTGGAGGAACTGCCGCAGCAGATCCACGGCTACCGCCTCACCCAGGAGAAGCTGAGCCGGATCGGGACCGACATCCTGACCGGCGGCCTGTCGCTCAGCCCCAGCGTCGGGCCCGGCCAGGCGGCGATCCCGATCGCCGACTATGCCGGCCGGACGATCTCCCATGTGGTCTGGGAGACGCCGCGGCCGGGCGCCAGCATCCTGCGCAAGGCGGCGATCCCGCTGACGCTGGCGCTGGGGATGGCGACGGCGATCAGCGCGGTCAGCTCGCTCTACGCGGTGCGTTCGGCCCGCAGGCTGGAGCGCGCGCTGGCGGCGGCGAAGGCCGCGGACCGCAGCCGGACCGAGTTCCTGTCGAACGTGAGCCATGAGCTGCGCACGCCGATGAACGGCGTGCTCGGCGCGACGCAGCTGCTGGAGACCACCGAGCTGACCCCCGAGCAGCGCGAGTTCGTCGACCTGCTGCTGTCCTCGGCCAATGCGCAGATGTCGCTGATCTCCGACCTGATCGACCTCAGCCGCATCGATTCCGGCAAGCTCCGCCTCGACCCGGCGCCCTTCGCGCCGCTGGTCGTGCTCAACGAGGTGGCCGACATGATGCGGGTCGCGGCGGCGAAGAAGGGCGTGCGGCTCGAAACCGACTGGGGGGCGCCGGACGAGCTGTCCGTCCGCGGCGACGCGCAGGCGTTCCGGCAGGTGCTGACCAACCTCGTCGGCAACGCCGTCAAGTTCACCGACCACGGCAGCGTGCTGGTCCGCGCGACCGCGGCGACGCAGGCCGGGCGGGTGACGATCACCGTCGGCGTCGTCGACACCGGCTTCGGCATCCCCGAGGCGTCGCTGCCGCGGATCTTCGAGCGGTTCTACCAGGTCGACGGCTCGATGTCGCGGCTGGCCGAAGGCACCGGGCTCGGCCTCGCGATCAGCCAGAAGCTGGCGCAGTCGATGGGCGGCGACATCGTGGTGACGAGCGCGCTGGGGGCCGGCTCGACCTTCACCTTCACCGCCTGTTTCGACCCGGACCCGAAGCCGGCGGAGGCGCGCGATGCGGCGTGAGGCGGCCTTCGCCGCGGCGCCCGGCCCGGCGCGGGACGAGGCGCGGCGCCGGCGGCTGATCCTCATCGTCGAGGACAACGGCACCAACGCCCTGATCCTGCGCGCGATGCTGCGCAAGAGCGGCTACGAGACCGCGGTGGCGACGGACGGCGCGGAGGGCGTCGAGATGACGCACAACCTTGCGCCCGGGCTGATCCTGATGGATCTGCACATGCCGCGGCTCAACGGCTTCGACGCCGCGGCCGAGATCCTGCGGACCTGTGGAGATGGGGCGCCCGCGATCGTCGCCGTCACCGCGAACGCCAATCCCGAGGTTCACGCCGCGTGTTTGGCCTCCGGATTCCGGGCGGTGATCTCGAAGCCCGTCTTGCTCGACGCGTTGATCGCGACGGTCCGCGAGTTCCTGCCGCCGCGCCCGGAGTCGCAGCTCGGAACCGGCGCCAGTCCCAGTCCCAGCAAGAATTCGTAGTGGTCCCGGCAGAAGGCCAGATACAGCGGCCGCAGCCAGTGATCCGGGGCGAGGCCGCCGGCGAGGCAGCCGGAGTAGTCCTCGCGCAGCTCTTCGCCGGCTTCGATGTCGCGCAACGCCAGGATGTGGTCCTGTTCGAGGTCGGGCCAATAGTGCAGGCCGACATTCGCCTGCCGCCCGGCGGCGTGGTTCATGTACTGCATGCCATCGGTATACCAGAGAAACCGTCCCGAAGGCGGATGCAGATATCCAGCCTTGAGGGCATAGGAAATCAGCCTGCCGTCGAGCTTTCCGAATGTATTCCGGGTTTCGACATGCATGGATTCGTCATATTTCCATACTTTTGTTCCACGAGCAATTGGCGCCTGGGCGAATACTCCCATCCCATGTAACTCGCTCTCTCTGAAGGTAACATTTACATTCCAACCCAAGGCCATATCCCTTCTCTGCGCCTTGTTCGTCGCGGCCCAGAGGGGCGGTCGCCTTTTCAGGCAGGCTCCTAACCCTCTGAACACCCCCGGTTATTCAGGCGCGTTGGCTCCGGGGCGCATTGTGTCGATTACCGCAAAGCGGATCATAATGCTACCTTTGCGTGTTATTCATGAGCAAACACTCCCGTTTTGCGCGAAAACCGAACATCTTTATGTTGGTTTTTCGTTGATTGTCTGATTGTCGCGGGACAACGCGCGGCGGCGCCGGCGGGCCGGGGAGGCGCGGCGGCGCGCCGATGCGGTCGGCGCGCTTGCGGCCAGCCGCGGCGCGAGCGCCGCCGGCGGCGGCCGCGATGCCGGGCGAAAGCGCGTCGCGGACGGGCGGTTCGCGCTACAGGTCCGGCGCGCGATCGTGTACCCCGTTCGAAAGACGGCGAAAGCCGCGATTCGACCGGGAGGGCGGCGGATGGAGATCCCCGACATGCATGGCGCGCCGCGAGGCGCCGACCCGGCGCGGAGGCGGGCGCCGATCCACCACGTTTCCAACCGACGCAGGCGGAGCTGATGACGAACAAACCCTATCGCGGGATCTGGCCGGTCGCGCCGACGCCCTTCACCGAAGACGGCGCGCTCGATCTCGAGGGCATGCGCCGCGTGCTCGACTGCATGATCGACCAGGGCGTGGACGGCATCTGCATCCTCGCGAACTTCTCCGAACAGTTCCTGCTCGGCGACGACGAGCGCGCGGTGCTGACGCGGCTGTGCCTTGAGCATGTCGCCGGGCGCCGGCCGGTGATCGTGACGATCTCGCATTTCTCCACCGCCATCGTCGAGGCGCGGATCCGCGAGGCCGCCGCCATGGGCGCGGCGATGGTGATGATGATGCCGCCCTATCACGGCGCCGGGCTGCGCGCCGACGAGGGCGGCGTCCTCGAGCATTTCCAGCGCGCCGGCGACGCCGGCGGCATCCCGATCATGGTGCAGGACGCGCCGCTGTCGGGCGTGGCGCTGTCGGTGCCGTTCCTCGTGCGGATGGCGCGCGAGATCGAGCAGGTGAAGCTGTTCAAGATCGAGACGCCGCAGGCCGCCGCCAAGCTGCGCGAGCTGATCGCGCTCGGCGGCGACGCCATCGAGGGCCCGTTCGACGGCGAGGAGGCGATCACGCTGCTGGCCGATCTCGACGCCGGGGCGACCGGCTCGATGACCTCGGCGCTGCTGCCCGACCTGATCCGGCCCGCGATCTTCGCGCATCTGGAGGGAAGGCGCGACGAGGCCAAGGCGATCTATGCGCGGGTGCTGCCGCTGATCAACTTCGAGAACCGCCAGTGCGGCTGGCGGGCCTGCAAGACGGTGATGATGGAGGGCGGGGTGATCGCCTCGGACCATGTGCGCCATCCGAC